>NZ_JBJZOJ010000049.1:0-59726 GCF_047200655.1 Streptomyces sp. MS06 | reverse complement strand
GCGTACCCGGTGCGGTGGGTCGGGCCCTGCACAGGGGGTCCGGCGCGACCGTCCGCGGCGTCGCCGGCAGTCGCCGCTCCGGGGCGGCGCCCGCGTCCGCCGTGCGCCCGACCGCACCGGCCTCCGGCGTGCGCCCGACCGCACCGGCCTCCGCCGTGCGCCCGACCGCACCGGCCCCGCTCACCCGTCCCCGCGAAGGACCGCGACTCCGCCAGGCACCCGGTCCGCCGAACGGGCCCCGCCGGTGCCCGGACGGGTCAGGCCTCCCGCCCCGCCCGCAGCCGGTCCACGACCGCCTCGACACGCGCGCGAAGCCCCTCCTGGCTCCGGCCGCCGTCGAGCCGCTCGCCGCCGACCACGTACGTCGGGGTGCCGGTCACGCCGATCGCCTTGCCCTCGGCCTGGTCGGCGTCGACCGTCAGGATGTGCCGGCCGTCGATCAGCGCAGTATCGAACTCCTCCGCGTTCAGGCCGAGTTCGCCGGCCACCTCGATCAGGAGGGCATCGCCGCGGCGGTCCAGCTCCTCGACCCGCCCGAGCACCGCCTCCACGTACGGCCACAGTCGCCCCTGCTCGGCCGCCTCCTCGGCGGCCTGCGCGGCGGCGAAGGAGTGCTTGTGCTTCTCCAGCGGGAAGTGCCGCAGACGCAACTCCAGTTCGGCTCCGTACCGGGCACGCAGGGCGCGCACGTCGTCGAGGGCGGCACGGCAGTCGGGGCACTGCAGCTCGCACCAGACCTCGAGGACGACAGGCCCGGACGGAGGTGCGGCGGGGGAGAGGGGAGAGGGCTCGCTCATGGGCCCAGTCTCCCAGCCGGGGCGGAGCGGACCCAATCCGGCCGCACCGGCGGCCCCCGGGACGGGCCGGGGGAAGAACCCTGCCGCGGCGGTCGAGGGGACCTGTCCGTGGCGGTCGGGGGCCCGCCCGGCTCGCCCCGGACCGGCACCCGCGGAGGAACGGGACCCCGAGACGTCCCGGAGATCTCCCTGATCTCCCGCCGGAGCGTGGCCTGACGGCGTGCTTGCGGTGCAGGATGGAAGAGACGAACCGTACCGCCCGACCGGGCCCTGACCCTGGAGGACCGGATGATTGCCGAGACCGTCTGTTCCGCTGTCGCCGCGGCCGGCCTGGGCATCGCCGCCGTGACGGCGTACCGCAAGCGCTTCCTCGCCGCAGCGCGGATCGCCGCCTACGCCCTCGTGCCCCTGGGGCTGGTGATGACCGGGGTGATCGGGTGGGCCGCCGACACCGCCTTCAGCCCCAGCGCCTGGGCGGGGGTCGCCGTCCTCGGCGGGGCCTGGGGCCTGTTCGCACTCACCCGCGCCGTGGAGCGCCGCCGTGCCGGACGCGCCGCTCCGCCCGCCACCGGGGGCGCCGCCGCCACGCCCGAGGCCCCCGCTGCCTCGGCGCCCGGCATCGGCGCCGGCGCGCGCCCGGCGGATCGTCCCGCCGCCGCACCGCGCGGCGGCTCGGGGGACGACTTCTCCGACATCGAGGCCATCCTCAAGAAGCACGGGATATGACGAGCCGCCCGCAGGGGCGGTACGCGCGCGGGCACGGACCGGCACGGCCCGACCCGAAGTGATCACGGTGTGTGAACGAGGTGGTCACCCTGTGAAACGATCGTCACGGAATCCGGCGAACTCCCGCTTTTTCCTCGCGTGTTGAGCGCGTCGGGCGTACGGGCTGCGCCATCATCGCCCCCGAGATGCTGGACACGACAGAGAGCGACACCGCGCCACCGCAGAACGAACCGCGCGGGTGTCTCTTCGCCCTTTCCCAGCCACCGCTGATGATCTTCCTTGCGGTGATCGGGTGTCTGCTGCTCTTGGCTTCGTTGCACGACCTGCTGTTGCTGTGAGCCATACCCGTGTCACCCGGCGCGACCCCGCCGGGTGACACGCCCCGGACACCTCCCCCGCCGGAACCGCGCACCCGGCCCTTGCTCCCGGTGCTCCCCGGCCTCCGGCACGTACCGGCCGCGACCGCCTCGCACCGGCCGCGCTCGTCTCGCTCCCCCCGACCGCCTCGCGTCCCGGGCCGGGCCGGCGCGGGCCTGCTCGCCGTCTCCCGTACCCGCCGTGGATCCCGCCCGGCCCCACCGGCCCTCGCCCCCTCCGCCGGCCCGCTCCGGCCCGCCATGCGCCGACGGCTCCGCGGGCACGGCGGCCGCCTCAGCCCGTCGCCTCCTTGCGGCGCGCCCGGTAGGCGGCCACGTGCAGACGGTTGCCGCAGGTGCGGCTGTCGCAGTACCGGCGCGACCGGTTGCGGGAGAGGTCGACGAAGGCGTGCCGGCAGTCGGGTGCCTCGCAGCGCCGCAGCCGCTCCTGCTCCCCGGCCATCAGGAAGAACGCCAGCGCCATCCCGCAGTCCGCCGCCAGGTGGTCGGCCACCGAGGCGCCCGGCGCGAAGTAGTGGACATGCCAGTCGTAGCCGTCATGGTCGGTGAGCCGCGGCATGGTTCCCGCGGCGGCCACCATCTCGTTGATCATTTCGGCCGCGGTCCTGGCGTCCGGGGCCGCGAAGACGGCCGCGAACCGAGCCCGGATCCGGTGTACGGCCGAGAGGTCGTGCTCCGACAGCACGCCGACATCGCTGACCTGGTGCTTCCGTACGAAATCCGCCAGAGCGGCTACGTCCGGCAGCCCGTCCGGCGTCGTCTCGCCCTCCGGCGCGGTGTTCACCAGATCCACCACGGCGTCGAGCGCACGCCGGGTGTCGTGGGTGATCAGCACGATTCGCTCCCTGGCTGGTGGTCGGGCGGGCGCCCGCCGGTGGTGGCCGATCGTAGTGGCTCCGAGCCCGACAGCACCTGCCGCGTTCCGATCCTCGGACGTCGCCGGAACGCGGGAAGCCCGGTCCGGGTTCCCGTCCGGCCGCCGCGGCACCCCGGTCGCCGCACTCCTCCCGTCCCGGTCGCCGCTCCCCGCAGCACGTCGTTCGGCGCCGCCTCCGCAGGGACTCCCCTGCGGAGGCGACGCCGAACGACATGCCGTATGCGGTTGTCCCGGTCCGGGCCGTCTCCCCGAGTGGACGGCGCCGGGAGGCTTCGGGCGGCCTCTGCCTAACTCTCCGCGAGGATGTGGGAGAGCTCCTGATCGAGATCGAAGTGGCGGTGTTCGGTGCCGGGCGGCACCGCGGCGTCGGTCCGCTTCAGAAACGACTCCAGGGCCCGCGCGGGGGCCTCCAGCAGGGCCTCGCCCTCCGGAGAGCTGAGGGCGATGCAGACGACCCCCTGACCGTGGCTGCGCGACGGCCAGACTCGGACGTCGCCGGTTCCGGTGGGCCGGTGGAGGCCCTCGGCGAGGAGGTCGCGGGCGAACACCCACTCGACGGTCTCCTCGGCTCCGGTGTGGAAGGTGGCGTGCACTGCGTAGGGGTCGGCCGTGTCGTACCGCAGGCCTGCGGGGACAGGCAGGGAGGACTCGCTCGACACAACGAGGCGCAGGTGCAGCTCGCAGCTGACCGTGGTGTTCATAAGCGCCAGGGCCTTTCGCTCAGTGTGCGCTCGGGGATTCGCACGTCGGCGAAATCGACATGCCACCTACGGTGCCGTTGTAAACCCCTCTGAGTGTTTTGCGTGGCTTTACGTACCTCTTCCGGCCGAGTGGGCGTTCGGAACCTTCGCCCATTCCGGTGACTGGTTTCCCTCCGGTAGGGTTTCAGCCTATGAATACGGGGAGTGACGAGCCTGGCGGGACGGCCATGGCGACGGCGGACGGGGTGACGGTGGACGAACAGCCGACGGACGGGGGGACGGCCGGACAGGGGCTCGGCTCGCGCGCGCCGGAGTTCGTCAAGGAGCGCCGGGCCCTCCACCTCAGCTGGCAGGTCGGTGTCTTCATCGTCGGGCTCGCGGTGGTCGCCGCCGGCGTCGTCATGCTGCCGCTGCCCGGGCCCGGCTGGGTCGTCATCTTCGGCGGCATGGCGATCTGGGCGACCGAGTTCGTCTGGGCCCAGCTGGTGCTCCGCTGGACCAAGCGCAAGGTCACCGAGGCCGCACAGCGCGCCCTCGACCCCGAGGTGCGCCGCCGCAACCTGGTGCTCACGACGATCGGCCTGGTGATCGTCGGTGTGGTCGTCGGCATCTACCTGTGGAAGTTCGGCTTCGTGATGCCCTGGAAGATCGAGAACCAGTAGGCCCCGGCGGCCGGCCGGGCCCGAGGGGCCCGGCTGCGGCCGGGCAGGGTGGTCGGAGGCACCCCCTGACATGGGGTAATCTTCTTCCTGCGCCCGGGCGATTAGCTCAGTGGGAGAGCGCTTCGTTCACACCGAAGAGGTCACTGGTTCGAACCCAGTATCGCCCACCCGGAACACCGGCCCACCTGCCGAGGAGCAGGTGGGCCGGTGTCGTGTCCGCCTCCGTGCCGGTCCGCCGCCGTGATCCTCCCGGTCCCGCCGGCCGGCCCGGTGTCCGGCTCGCGCGCGTGCGGCGCAGCCCCGGCCGTGCGGGCCCGCGTCCCCCGACGCAGCGCCGGGTCCGCCCCGGAACGCCGGAACGCTGGCGCGTCCACCGGCGCCTTCCGCACCCGTCCCGGTGCCCCGCCCCTCCCCGCCCCGTGGCCCCGGACCCGTGCCTCCTCCCGGGCCCGGACGGGCAAGCGCTTACTCCGGTCGCCTCCGTCCCGAGGTGCCGACGCGGCCGCGAAAGAGGGCCCGCCCCCGGGAACCGCCTCCCGCACGTCCGCGGAACGGTCACGATCAGTCATTCCCGGCGGGCCGGGAGCGGGCCGAGGAGATCGATCGGCACGGTGCGCTCCTCGCGACGAAGTATTCGAAGATCGGGGCGAAGGCGACTTCCCGGAGCGTCAGGCATTCCGGCAGGAGTTCCGGGCGCCGCCGGCGACCGGAATGATTCTCCCGGCGCTTTTCCAAAACATCGTCACTTTCCTTCGGAAGTAGGACGATCGATCCGTATCCGTTCTCTCGGACGGCGACTCCCGAGTCGGTGCGGACAAAGCGGGCCCGGCCGCTTTCCCGCCGACGGGACCCGCGCCGGCGACGGCCGGCACACTGCTCCCGCCCGCTCCGGTACCCCGGCTCCGGCGCCCGGCGGGCAGAGCGGTTCGGCTTGCTCCCGGACGGACCTGACGGAGCGACGGCCCGGCGACCCGAACCGATACGGACGCTTCCCACGGTCCCGCCCGGCGTCTGGACGCCCGCCCCCGGACGCCCGCCGAGCGGGACCGTGGCCCGGCAACCGCCCCGGTCGCCCCCTCCCGCACGCCGCCGCGGTCGCCCCCTCCCTCCTCCCGCACACCGCGCCCGCCACGGCACCGCCACCGCCCTGCCACCGCCCGGCCAGGAGCGTGGGCGACGCCCGGCGCTCAGGTCATCCCGCCGAGGATCTCCCGAACCCGCCGGACGTCCCTCAGTCGCCGCTCGTACGTCGCGCCCACGGCGAGCAGCAGCAGTCCGGCGAGCGCGGGCGGCACCCAGCGGGGCAGCGCTCCGGCGACCTGCACCAGGTACGGGGCGAGTTCGTGCAGCGCGTCCAGCAGCAGCACCGCACCGCCCAGCACGAGGGGTGCCTGAAGGCGATGCCGGCCGCCCAGCAGTGTCAGCACCAGCGCCGCCGTGCCCAGCAGCAGGGGACGCAGCCAGTGCGGGTCGCCCCAGGCGGCGGCCAGGCTGGGCAGCAGCGTGGCGGCGAGCCCGGCACCGTAGGCCGTCCACGAGGAGGCGAGCGGGTCCCGGCGCCTGCGCACGGCGCCGACCACCAGTGCCGAGACGGTCACCGGCAGGGTGTACGCCTCCACGACCGGGACCTGCCAGGCCGCCAGACGGATCCAGCCGGCCGTCAGGAAGCAGGCGGCGGCGACGTAGCCGGCCGCCCGGCGGTCCGGGCGGACGGCCGTTGCGGCGGCGACCACCCCGCACAGCGCCAGCACCAGCGCCAGCACCGGAAGGTCGGGGACCGCCAGGCAGAGAGCGAGCAGTGCCGCGGCACCGCCCGCCGCCTCGACCGCGACCGCCGTACGCGGCTGCCCGCACCGCGGGGCGACCGCCGCGGCCGCCGCGGGCACCACCAGCACCAGCAGCGCGACATGCGGAGCCGGCAGGCCCGCCGCGGCACCTGCGGCGCAGGCCAGCCCGGTGGAGTAGCCGAGCGCGGCCGGGGCGGTGAGCGGGGCCGGACCCGGCCTGGCGGAAGCCGCCGCGCACAGCACCGCCAGGATCCCGAGCACGGTGAGCGTCGTGGGCCGGGTGGCCAGTGCGAGCAGGACCAGGGGGAGGGAGGTGAGGAGCGCGAGCACCGCCGCGATCGTCCCGGGGGCCGGAACCGGCAGGGTGCGCGGGCCGCCCCCGGTGGCCGGCCCCTCCGCTGCGCGCGGTTCCGGTCCGGGCGGTCGTGCCCGCGGCCCCTCCGCCGGTCGCGTCCCCGGCCGCGCGGACCGCTCCGGCCGGGCGGCCACCCCCAGCGCAGCCGCGGCCGTGGCCCCCAGCATCACCAGCCCGAGGTGGTAGGGGACGTCGAGGGCCGCCGGCAGGACCAGCAGCGCCGCCCAGCCCAGCACGGCCGCACCGGCCGGGGCCCACGGCCACCGGGCCCGCGTACCGGGAGCCAGGACCAGCGCCGCGGCGGCGGCCGCCAGGGCGATGGGCACGGTCGGCGCGTAGGGCGGCCACGGCGCCTCACCGGCCACCGCCCGGCGCAGGTGCCCCGGTGCCCCGCTCCAGATCCGCGCCGCCCGGCCCACCGGGCCCAGCAGCACGGTCGCGACGACCGGCAGCGCGCCCAGCACGGCCAGGGCCTGCACGGCGGCGGAGGCTCCGGCGAGGCCGCGGCGCACCGCGTCCGGCAGCCGTCGCACGGCGGGCGCCGCCGCCAGCGCGACACCGGCCGCCAGAGGGGCCAGCGGCACCCACGCGTCCGGAAGCCGGGGCCGTGCCGCGCCGCCGACGGCGGCAACCGCGAGCAGCCCGCCCGCGACTGCCAGTGCGCGGGCATGCTGCTCGGGTCCGGCCCGCCACGCGGCCGCCAGCGCGATCACCGCCCCCAGCAGCAGGAGCGCCGCCGCACGGGCGGCGGCGCCCGGACCGGCGGCCGTCCAGCACAGCCAGCCGGCCGTCGCCGCGCCCCAGACACCGCAGCCGTAGGCGCCGGCGGTGGCGGTGGCCCGCACCGGCGCCGTGCCCGCCCGCAGCGCCGCACCGGTGTCGGCCAGCGCCGTCACCAGCAGTGCGGTCGCGAGACCGTACGGCCCGGCCCCGGCCGCCACCGCGGCCAGCGGCAGCGGCGACTGCGCGGCCGCCAGTGCCGCGGGCCGCGGCAGCCGCAGCGACGCGGCCCGCGGCAACCGGCCGTACCCGGCCCAGCCGGTCGCCAGCACCGCCGCCGCGGCCGCCGCGTACCGGGCACCGCCGGCATCCGGGAGGACGGCCCCGTGCAGCGCGTACGCGTCCAGCACCGTCAGCGCCAACCCGAGCCCGGCCACCGACTCCGCCGTCGACCTCAGCCCCCGGCCCAGCAGCGGCAGCGGCGCGGCGAGCGCGCCCAGGGTGACCGCGCCGAGCACCGCGAAGCGCCCCGCGATGCCCAGATGGCCCCAGCCGACCAGCGTGAACGCCGCCGCCGCGATCGTCAGCAGCAGGCCGCCCAGGATCAGCAGCACGTTCTGCACACCCGGTGCGCCGGTCTCCCGGCGGGGTACCGTGGCCGGCGGCGCCCCGCCGGGAGACCGGGCAGGCTGCAGAGCGCCGACCAGCCAGGTACGCCTGGCCAGCAACTGGGAGCGCCGGGCGTCGAGTTGCCGCAGCTCGGCGTCGATGAGCCGCAGTTCCTCGGCCGGTGGCGGAAGATGCGTCATGCCGGCGAGTGTGGCCCCTGCCACGGTGCGCCGCATGAGCGCGGGTACTCAGAACGTACTCACCTCCCGCGAGGAGTCCTCCGCGCGCGGGCACACTCTCCGCATGGACCGGAACCACTACCGTTTCCTCAGCGTGTGGCGTCTGCCCGCCCCGCCCGCCGCCGTGTACGCCGCCCTGGCGCGGGTCGAGGACTATCCCCGCTGGTGGCCCCAGGTGCGGCGGGTCACCCGCCGGGACGCCGACGCCGCCGACATCACCGTCCGCTCGGCGCTGCCCTACGCGCTCACCTTCACCGTGCGCCAGGTGCGGCGGGACGCGGCCGGCGGCGTCCTGGAGGCCGCGATGTCCGGGGACATCGCCGGACGGGCCCGCTGGACGGTGACCGCCGACGGCGCCGGCAGCCTCGCCCGCTACGAGCAGAGCGTCGACGTGAACAAGCCGCTGCTCAGGAGGTTCGCCGTGCCCGGACGTCCGCTGTTCCGGGCCAACCACCGGCTGATGATGCGGGCCGGCGAACGCGGCTTGGCCGCCCGGCTGCGAGCGGTTTGAACGAAGCCCGCGGGGACCTGTATTGTTCGGTGCGTTCCCGGGCGATTAGCTCAGTGGGAGAGCGCTTCGTTCACACCGAAGAGGTCACTGGTTCGAACCCAGTATCGCCCACGTCCGGAAGAGCGACGTACGTCCGCGCGGCAAGCGGACGGCGTCGCTTTCCTCATGTCCGCCGCCGGTCACCGCCCCGGCGCGTGCCCGCACCCGCCGCCCGCCGTCCGGCCGCCGATCTGCACCCCGGCCGCGGCGGCCGCCGCCGACCGGAACAGCGCCCGCTACGCCGCCGCCGGCAGGACCGGGCGCAGCGGCCACGCCGGGTCGACCGTCTCCTCCGCACCCGTCCGGGCGAACCACGCCTGCAGGCCCCGGGCCTGTGCCGCATGCCAGCCCGCCTGGAGGGTGTGCAGTTCGGCGGGGGAGAGGCGCTCCAGGCGGGAGGCGAAACGCCGGCCGAGCGCGCGGACCACCTCCAGCGCGGCGAGCGCGTCCGCGGAGGCGTCGTGCGCCCCGTCGAGCGGGACGTCGTAGTGCGCGCACAGGTCGGTGAGCGTGCGGCGCCCCTTGCGGTAGCGGTCCAGGTGCTTGTCCAGCACCCGCGGGTCCAGGACCAGCAGCGGATGCGTCTCGAACCAGCGGTTCAGCCCCGAGGCGCGGTGCCGGCGCAACTCGCGGTCCAGCAGCGTGAGATCGAACGGCGCGTTCATCACCGCCAGCGGTCGCCGGGCCGCGGCCTGTTCGGCCAGCAGCTCCGCTATCTCGTACATCACCGGCGCCGGCCAGCGGCCGTTGCGCTGCAGGTGGTCCTCCGTCAGTCCGTGCACCGCCGTCGCCGCCTCCGGCACCGGCACCCCGGGGTTCACCAGCCAGCGGCTCACCCGCGGCCGGTAGCCGGGCCCGTCCTGGACGACGAGCGCGGCCGACACGATCCGGTCGGTCTCGACGTCCACTCCCGTCGTCTCCGTGTCGAACGCCGCCAGAGGGCCTTCGTACCAGCACACCATCCTCACCCAACTCCTCTTCCTGACACGGCAGCTGACGCCCCGTTCTCTGCCCGTTTGGTGATACCCGGGCTGTTTGCGCCGTACGCCGCCAGGACACAACAGGAGTGCGGGTCTTTGCAGTTCAGCGACCCGCTGATGGGGTTTCCTCCGGCACGGAAGGCTGTCCGCCATGGCGATAGCGCAGCCCGAGCGGGGTGGGCTGCTTCCCGAGCGCACGGCCCCCCAGCGCGGCACCCTCGCCACCACCGCCTGCATGGAGACACTGCAGGTCGGCTATCTGCACGCGGTCGCCGCGGCCGCGGGATGCTCGCTCTCCCAGCCGTTCCCGGACAACGGCATCGACTGGCACGTCAGCCACAGCGCACCGGGCCACACCGTGGACGACGAGGTCACCATCAAGGTCCAGCTGAAGGCCACCTACCAGGTCGCGCCGAACCCGCCCGGTCCCTCGTTCTCCTTCACCCTCGACAACGACCACCTGGCGAAACTGGCCCGCACGCCGGTCTCCGTGCACAAGATCCTGGTCGTCATGATCGTGCCGCGCTCCCGGGAGCAGTGGCTGCGCGCCGGCCACGACCGGCTGGACCTGCGCCACTGCTGCTACTGGGTCAACCTCGCCGGCCACCCCGTCACCGGCCGGTACCGGACCACGGTGCGGGTACCGACCTCGCGCGTCTTCGACGACCGGGCCCTGTGCGAGATCATGACGAGGGTCGGGACCGGAGGCAGACCGTGAGCCACCGCCCGCTCGGCGAACCCCCGCGGCCCGTACCGCCGCACCCCGCGCCGCGGCACCGGCCGGGCGGGGCCGGCGACGTGGACCCCGGAGTGCTCGCCGCCCTGCTGCTGCGGCACGGCTGGCAGCGCCGCGGCGGGGCCGCCGGACGCTACGGCCGCTGGGTGCCGCCCGGCCGGGCCGCGCCCGGCACCAGCCTCCTGGTGCCGGTCAGCCGCGCCTTCCCCGACAGCGACGACCTGCTCGGCGAGGCGCTCGCCGCCCTGGCCCGCAGCTCCACCCCCTCCGCGCGGGAGGTACTGCTCGCCCTGGCCGTCCCCAGCGACGAGATCCGCTGGCGGCGGGACGTTCCCGGCGGGCCGGCCGGCTCCACGCCCTGGACCGCGGAGGAGCAGCTCCGCACGGCCGCCCGCGATGTGCTGCTGGCCGGGGCGCTCGCCACCCGCGCGCGGGCCGGCTACCACGGAGCCCGGCACCGCGGGCCGGCCGCCGCCCTCCTGGAGCACGTCCTCGTCGGCCCCGCGGACGGCGGCCGCGGTGTCACCGCCTTCCTGCCCGTCGACGTCGGCCGTCCGCTGGCGGTGCGGCTCCACCACGCCCTGTACGCAGTGCGCGAGGCCGTCGACTACCGGCGGGCCGCCGGCCGCATGGACGCCTTCGACGGCGCCGTCGAGGCGGGCGTCAGCCGCGAGCTCACCGACGCGCTGGTCGGCCTCGTCCGCGGCACCGAGGGTGCCCGGATCGCCGTCGCGTGGGCTCCCGCCGCCGGTGTGCCCGAGGGGTGCGCGGCCACCGTCGAACCCGTCGAGTTCTCGCCCGGCGACCTGCCCGCGCTGCGCGAGGCCGGGGCACGCTACCTCAGCCGGGAGCCCTCCGTGCCGGTCCGCGTCACCGGCACCGTCGTGCGGATGCGCCGGCTGGAGCCGCGCGGCGCGGGCAGCGTCCGACTGCGCGTGCTCGCCGGGGCGGAGGTACCGCACGTCCGGCTCACCCTGGAGGAGGACGACTACCGCATCGCCGGCCACGCCCACCTGGTCGGGATGCCGGTACGGGTGGAGGGCCGGCTGGAGAGCCGGGGCGGCTTCCGCAGGCTCACCGCCGCGGGCGGAGTCGTCCCCGTCCAGGTCGACGAGGCGGAGCGGGACCGGCTCGTGAAGTCGCTCCAGGAGACCGCGGAGATCACCGCCTCCTTCGAGGAGGCGTGCGGCGGGGACTGCGACTGAGCGTGGCGGTCGCCGGGCCTGCGGTAACCGTTTAGCGGTCGGCGCCCCCGGGTCGGTACGATCCATACCCGTGCGCGCGCTCCGGTATGGCGCCGCGACCCCACCTGCAGTCAGGAGAGACCGGTGTCAGACGTCCGTGTGATCATCCAACGCGATTCCGAGCGGGACGAGCGCGTGGTGACGACGGGCACTACGGCCGCCGACCTCTTCGCCGGCGAGCGCCCGGTCGTGGCCGCACGCGTGGGCGGCGACCTGAAGGACCTCGCGTACCCGCTCGCCGAGGGCGACGTCGTGGAGCCGGTGGAGATCTCCTCCCCGGACGGCCTCGACATCCTCCGCCACTCCACCGCGCACGTGATGGCGCAGGCGGTGCAGGAGCTGTTCCCCGAGGCCAAGCTGGGCATCGGCCCGCCGGTCAAGGACGGCTTCTACTACGACTTCGACGTCGCGGAGCCGTTCCACCCCGACGACCTCAAGCGCATCGAGAAGAAGATGCAGGAGATCCAGAAGCGGGGACAGCGGTTCTCCCGCCGCGTCACCACCGACGAGGACGCCCGCGAGGAACTGGCGGACGAGCCGTACAAGCTGGAGCTGATCGGCCTGAAGGGCGCGGCCTCCAGCGACGACGGCGCGGACGTCGAGGTCGGCGCCGGCGAACTGACGATCTACGACAACCTGGACGCCAGGACCGGCGAGCTGTGCTGGCGGGACCTGTGCCGCGGCCCGCACCTGCCCACCACCCGGCACATCCCGGCCTTCAAGCTGATGCGCAACGCCTCCGCGTACTGGCGGGGCAGCGAGAAGAACAAGCAGCTGCAGCGCATCTACGGCACCGCCTGGCCGTCGAAGGACGAGCTGAAGCAGCACCTGGACTTCCTCGCCGAGGCGGAGAAGCGCGACCACCGGAAACTGGGCCACGAGCTGGACCTGTTCTCCGTCCCCGAGCAGATCGGTTCGGGTCTCGCCGTCTTCCACCCCAAGGGCGGCATCGTGCGCCGGGTGATGGAGGACTACTCGCGCCGCCGCCACGAGGAGGAGGGCTACGAGTTCGTCTACACCCCGCACGCGACGAAGGGGAAGCTCTTCGAGACCTCGGGCCACCTGGACTGGTACGCCGACGGCATGTACCCGCCCATGCAGCTCGACGAGGGCGTGGACTACTACCTCAAGCCCATGAACTGCCCGATGCACAACCTGATCTTCGACGCGCGCGGGCGGTCCTACCGCGAACTGCCGCTGCGGCTCTTTGAGTTCGGGACGGTGTACCGGTACGAGAAGTCGGGCGTCGTGCACGGCCTGACCCGGGCCCGCGGCTTCACCCAGGACGACGCGCACATCTACTGCACCCGCGAGCAGATGGCCGAGGAACTCGACCGGACCCTCACCTTCGTCCTCGGACTGCTCCGGGACTACGGCCTGACCGACTTCTACCTGGAGCTGTCCACCAAGGACCCGGAGAAGTTCGTCGGCTCCGACGCGGCGTGGGAGGAGGCCACCGACACCCTCCGGCAGGTCGCCGAGCAGCAGGGCCTCCCGCTGGTCCCCGACCCGGGCGGCGCCGCCTTCTACGGGCCGAAGATCTCCGTGCAGGCCAAGGACGCCATCGGCCGCACCTGGCAGATGTCGACCATCCAGCTCGACTTCAACCTGCCCGAGCGGTTCGACCTGGAGTACACCGCGGCCGACGGCACCAAGCAGCGCCCGGTCATGATCCACCGCGCGCTGTTCGGTTCCATCGAACGGTTCTTCGCGGTGCTGCTGGAGCACTACGCGGGCGCGTTCCCCGCCTGGCTGGCGCCGGTCCAGGCGACCGGTATCCCGATCGGGGACGCGCACGTCGAATACCTCCAGGAGTGGACGGCCGCCGCACGGAGGAAGGGGCTGCGGGTCGAGGTCGACTCCTCCTCCGACCGCATGCAGAAGAAGATCCGGAACGCCCAGAAGCAGAAGGTCCCGGTGATGGTGATCGTCGGCGACGAGGACATGGCCAACAGCACCGTGTCCTTCCGCTTCCGCGACGGATCGCAGAAGAACGGCATCCCGCGGGACGAGGCGATCGCCGAACTGCTCGAGATGGTGGAGCGCCGCGCCGAGGCGTGACCGCCGGGCCGCGAGGGCGGTGACCCCGCGCGCGTCCGCGCGGGCGGCCCGCCCGGCCGCCGCCGGCGCCGGCGGTGGCCGGGCGGCCCCCGGCGACTCAGCTCCCCGGGGGCCGCTCGCCGCCCTCCCGCGCGAAGACCTGGAGCAGCCAGGAGGCGAAGGTACCGGTCACGGCGCCGAGCAGGGCCAGACCGACGCCCATCATCAGGACCGCGATCAGCCGGCCCGCCGGCGTGACCGGCACGACGTCCCCGTAACCGACCGTGGCGAAGGTCGCGCAGGTCCACCACAGGGCGTCGCCGAAGGTGCGGATGGTCGCGCCCGGGGCACCCCGCTCCTGCTGGAACACGGCCAGCGCGCCCGCGAAACCGAGCAGCGAGGTGGCCAGTCCCGCGTAGGCCATCACCCGGGCGTGCAGGGAGAGCCGAGAACGCCCGTGCCGCCGCTGCACCGCCTCGTACACCTTCACGATCCGCACCGGGCGCAGCAGCGGCAGGGCCACCACCACGGTGTCCAGCCAGTGCGTGCGCACGAAGCGCGCACCCTGGCCGCTGAGCCGCCAGCGCACCGCGTAGTCCGCGGCGAACAGCGCCCAGCAACCCAGGACCAGCGCCAGGCACAGGTCCCGCCAGACGTCCCACAACCCCTGCCCGAGCACCCGGACCGCGTACGCGGCGAGGAACACCAGCGACGCGGCACCCAGCGGAACCTCGGTGCGCCGCTCCCAGCGGGCCGGCCGGCTGTCGTCGTCCACCGGCCCAGCTTCGCCCCGGCCCCCGTCTCCTCCGCCCCGGCGACACGCCGCGAACGGGCGACGCCATATGCTGCACGCATGACGAGTGAGCCGGAGCAGCAGATCGGAGTGGGAACGCGGGACGCGTTCCAGCGTCTGTGGACGCCCCACCGGATGGCCTACATCCAGGGCGAGAACAAGCCGAGCGGCCCGGGCGCCGAGGACGGCTGCCCCTTCTGCTCGATCCCGGCCAAGTCCGACGAGGACGGCCTGGTCGTCAGGCGGGGGGAACGGGTGTACGCCGTGCTCAACCTGTACCCCTACAACGGCGGCCACCTGATGACGGTGCCCTACCGCCACGTCGCCGACTACACCGACCTCACCGTCGCGGAGACCGCCGAACTCGGCGAGCTGACCAAGCAGGCCATGACGGCGCTGCGCACGGCGTCCGGCGCCCAGGGATTCAACATCGGGATGAACCAGGGCGCGGTCGCCGGCGCCGGCATCGCCGCGCACCTGCACCAGCACATCGTCCCGCGCTGGGGCGGCGACACGAACTTCATGCCGGTGGTCGGCCACACCCGGGTGCTGCCGCAACTGCTCGCGGACACCCGCACGATGCTGGCGGACGCCTGGCCGGAGTGAGCCGCGGGGAGGGACGCCCCGGCCGGGACGTCCCTCCCCGCGCCCGCCGGTCAGGCGTCGTAGACGTCCGCCTTGCGGGGGGTCGGGTCCTGCACGGCCGTGCTGAGGGCCGCCGAGCGGGAGCCGAACTTCTCGGTGTCCACGCCGTTCTCCTCCAGCACCCTCATCGCCGCCGCGTGCACCACGCGCAGTACCGGGGTGGCCGCGCGCAGCGCGTCGTCGGCCATGAAGCGGTGCCGCCAGGGCTGGTCCGCCCACGCGTGCCGCAGGCCGAACGGCTCCGGCAGCGACATCGAGCCGCCGAGCCAGTTCAGCAGCGGGGGATACCAGGTCAGCGGTGCGCGCACGGTGAGCCGGACCACCTCGTCCGTGGTGACCAGCGGCAGGTTCACCGTGCGGGTCTCCCACGGTTTGAACGACTTGGTGACCTCCTTCGTCGGCGCCGACGGCTTGCTGGTGAACAGCGGGTTGACCGGCCCGAGCGCATGGCCGGTGACCTCGATGCGCAGCGTCTCGTGCAGCACCGTGACCGTGATCATCATGGTGATGACCAGTTGGCCGTCCCAGAGCGTCCACTGCACTCCGAGATAGTGCCGGTCGCCGGCGCCGAACTGCTGCTTGTTGCAGATGTCCTGTATCGCGTGCGGCTTGACCTGGTAGTCCTCCACGTCGGTCCCCTCGGGGCGGGACACCGCCGTGGCGTTCTCCCCGACCGGGCTGACGATCCAGTGCCGCAACGTCGGCTTGGGGAAGCCGCCGGTGTTCAGCGGGCCGCGCTCCAGCAGGCTCAACCGGTCGTGGATGGCGCGTACGACGTCCCAGCTGCGGAACGGGTTGATGTCCCGGTCCGGGTCGACCGGCACCAGGTTCTCGGCGAGCTGCCAGGCCCCCCAGCGGGTGCCCAGGCCGAGGACGCCCTTGGGCCCGGCGTAGAAGACGGAGTTGGACTGCTGTTCCGCGCTCAGCCGGGCCAGAGCCTGGCGCAACTGCTCGGCCGCGGTCTCCCGCGGGCTGGTCGGCACCGCCTCGGGCACCTTCGCGCCGACGCTGCTGCCCGACAGGAGGTTGTCCCAGCGCGCCCTCAGGTCCTTCGCGGTGTTCTCGCAGATCCGCCGGGCCCAGAACCAGCCGATCACCGGCATGAGCACCGAGGCCCGCGCGTACCACGCCCAGAAACCGGTGAGCGGCATCCGGATCAGGAAGACCACCGCGAGCGCGCCGACGCCGAGGAGCAGGGCGGTGGCGAGCGTGGAGGCCCGCCGGTCGTCACGCCTGTCGATCGTCATGCGGATCTGGAAGACCAGCAGCCAGACCAGGAATCCCGGCAGGAAGAGCATGCCGCAGACCACCAGGACGGCGGCGAGCCGGTTGTCGCGCTCCCGGCGGATGTTGTTCGCCGCCAGGCAGTGCTCGACCACCACGTGCGGCTCGGTGCCGAAGGACTGGATGAGCGGCTTGCGGCCCTCGCCCAGCATCCGGTCGACCACCGCGCGGCAGAAGGCCTCGCCGAGGTTCGGCCGGAAGATCCTGCCCCAGGACCGGCCGGTGTCCACCGCGGTCTGGTGCCATTCGTTGTCGGCCTTCTTGATCTCCTCCACCGGGCTGTCCCGGTACGCGGCCGAGGCCAGCGCGAAGGTCGCCGTCTGGCCCTCGTTCCCGGTACGCGGAACCTGTGGTCCGAAGATGTCCGCGTAGCCGCTGTCAACGGTCATTCCCACCCCCCGGTAGCCGCACGGTCGCTCCTGCGGCCTTCCCGACTTCCTTTTGGCGCACACCTGTTGATCAGGTATTCAGCGTATCCGCACTCGCCGCCGTCCGTCGGCGGACGGCCGAAGCGGTCCCGGCCGCACCCGCCGGCCGCGGGCGGCGGGTGCACCGCACCGGGGCCGGACCGGACGGGGCCCGCCCGGTCCGGCGCGCGTCAGGCCTCCTGCGCCTGGGCGCGGATCCGGTCCGCGATCTGCGCCGGCATCGGCTCGTGCCGCACGTAGCGGCGGCTGAAGCGGGCGGTGCCGTGCGACAGGGAGCGCAGGTCGACGGCGTACCGGCCGATCTCGATCTCGGGCACCTCGGCCCGTACGAGCGTGCGCCCGCCGGGTGTCTGCTCGGTGCCCTGGACCCGGCCGCGCCGCCCGGACAGATCGCTCATCACGGCACCCACGTAGTCGTCGCCGACCAGCACGCTCACCTCGGCCACCGGTTCCAGCAGGTGGATCCCCGCGTCCGCGGCCGCCTCCCGCAGGGCGAGTGCACCGGCGGTCTGGAAGGCGGCGTCCGAGGAGTCCACCGAGTGCGCCTTGCCGTCCAGGAGCGTCACCCGGACGTCGATCAGCGGGTACCCGTCGGCCACCCCCTTCGCGGACTGCGCGCGCACCCCCTTCTCGACCGACGGGACGAACTGCCGGGGCACCGCCCCGCCGACCACCTTGTCCACGAACTCGATGCCGGAGCCGCCCGGCAGCGGCTCGACCTCGATCTCGCAGATGGCGTACTGGCCGTGCCCGCCGGACTGCTTGACGTGCCGGCCGCGTCCGGCGGACCGGCTGGCGAAGGTCTCCCGCAGCGGCACCCGGTGCGGGACGATGTCGACCTGGACGCCGTAGCGGCTGCGCAGCCGCTCCAGCGCGACGTCCGCGTGGGCCTCGCCCAGGCACCACAGCACGACCTGGTGGGTGTCCTGGTTCTGCTCCAGCCGCATCGTCGGGTCCTCCGCGACCAGCCGGGCCAGGCCGTGCGAGAGCTTGTCCTCGTCCGGCTTGCTGTGCGCCTGGATGGCGAGCGGCAGCAGCGGGTCGGGCATCTGCCACGGCTCCAGCAGCAGCGGATCCTCCTTCGCGGACAGCGTGTCGCCGGTCTCGGCCCGGCCCAGCTTGGCCACGCACACCAGATCGCCAGCCACGGCGTGCGTCACCGGGCGCTGCTGCTTGCCGAACGGCATGGAGAGCGCGCCGACGCGTTCGTCGACGTCGTGGTCCTCGTGCCCGCGGTCGGTCATGCCGTGCCCGGAGACGTGCACGGTGCTGTCGGGCCGCAGGGTGCCGGAGAAGACGCGGACCAGGGAGATCCGGCCGACGTACGGGTCGGAGGACGTCTTCACCACCTCGGCGGCGAGCGGGCCGTCCGGGTCGCACGGGGCGAGTTCGCGCGGCTTCCCGTCGATGGTGGTGACCCCCGGCACCGGGTGCTCCAGCGGGGTGGGGAACCCACCGGTGACCAGTTCCAGCAGTTCCACCGTGCCGAGGCCCTGGCGGGCGCCCTCGGCCGCGGGAGCGGCGGCCAGCACGGGGAAGAAGGTGCCGCGCGCCACGGCCCGCTCCAGGTCCTCCACCAGCGTCCCGACGCTGATCTCCTCGCCGCCGAGGTAGCGGTCCATCAGGGTCTCGTCCTCGCTCTCGGCGATGATCCCCTCGATGAGCCGGTTGCGGGCCTCCTCGATCAGCGGGAGCCGGTCGGGGCCCGGAGCGGACTCCTCGCGCTCGCCGCCGGAGTAGTCGTACAGCCGCTGCGACAGCAGGCCGATCAGCCCGGTCACCGGCGCGTGCCCGTCGCCCTGCCGCGTGCCGTGCACGGGCAGGTACAGCGGCAGCACGGCGTCGGGGTCGTCGCCGCCGAAGGCCTCCGCGCACACCCGGGTCATCTCCTCGAAGTCCGCCCGGGCGGCGTCCAGATGCGTGACGACGATGGCGCGCGGCATCCCGACCGCGGCGCACTCCTCCCACACCATGCGGGTCGACCCGTCCACGCCGTCGGCGGCCGAGACGACGAAGAGGGCCGCGTCCGCCGCGCGCAGACCGGCCCTGAGCTCCCCGACGAAGTCGGCGTATCCGGGGGTGTCGAGCACATTGACCTTGATACCGTCCCGTTCCACCGGCACCAGGGAGAGCTGCACCGAACGGTGCTGCCGGTGCTCGATGCCGTCGTAGTCCGAGACGGTCCCGCCGTCCTCCACCCGGCCCGCCCGCTTGACCGCCCCCGCGGTGAGCGCGAGGGCCTCCACCAGCGTCGTCTTGCCCGATCCGGAGTGGCCGACCAGCACCACATTCCGTATGGACGCGGGGTGGTCGGCCGCCACTGCCCTGCCGGCGGCCCCGGGGTGTGTCTGCGTCTTGTCGCCCATGATCCTGCCTCCCGTGCACGGTGAGGTCACTGTGGGCGCGGACGCGCGGGGCCGGCCCGGACTCCGTCCGGGGGGCGCCCCTCGGCGGCGGCTCCGGCGACGCCCGCGGTTATTCGAGCTTTCCACTCCCGTCACGGCTCGTCCATACGGCGGGCGTGATCGCGGTGCCCGCACCGTCCGGCGGCCGCTGCCCGCACCGGCCGCCGGGCGGGCAGGAGGCCGCTGACACGGGTGTCCGGGTGCCCCGCCGTCGCGCGGGCGCACGCGTGGCTACGATGGGCCAGCCGGCGGCCAGCACGGGCCGCGGCGCCACACCGACCGTCGGGAAGGCCATGCTGAACAAGTACGCGCGTGCATTCTTCACGCGTGTTCTCACACCGTTCGCCGCGTTTCTCATCCGCCGGGGCGTCAGCCCGGACACGGTGACGCTCCTCGGCACCGCCGGCGTGATGGCCGGCGCGCTGGTCTTCTACCCCCGGGGGGAGTTCTTCTGGGGAACGGTCGTGATCACGCTGTTCGTGTTCTCGGACCTGGTCGACGGGAACATGGCGCGCCAGCTCGGGCGCTCCAGCCGCTGGGGGGCCTTCCTGGACTCCACGCTCGACCGGGTCGCCGACGGGGCCGTCTTCGGCGGCTTCGCGCTCTGGTACGCGGGCAGCGGCGACGACAACCTGCTCTGCGCGGTGTCGATCTTCTGCCTGGCCAGCGGCCAGGTGGTCTCCTACACCAAGGCGCGCGGAGAGTCGATCGGGTTGCCGGTCGCCGTCAACGGGCTGGTGGAGCGTGCCGAACGGCTGGTGATCTCCCTGGTGGCGGCCGGCTTCGCGGGTCTGCACAAGTTCGGGGTGCCGGGCATCCAGTACCTGCTGCCCGTCGCCCTGTGGATCGTCGCCGTCGGCAGCCTGGTCACGCTGGTGCAGCGGGTGGTCACGGTCCGCAGGGAGGCGGCCGAGGCGGACGCCGCCGCGGCCGCCCGGCCCGAGGCGCAGGGCAGGGAGGCGGCGACGTGAGTGCCGCGGAGCGCGTGACCGACGCGCTGTACGGCATCGGCTGGGGCACGGTGAAGAAGCTCCCCGAGCCGGCCGCCGTGCGCCTGGGCCGCACCCTCGCCGACCTCGCCTGGAAACGCCGCGGCAAGGGGGTGCGGCGGCTGGAGTGCAACTACGCGCGGGTGGTGCCCGACGCGGGCCCGGAACGGCTCGCCGAGCTGTCCCGGGCGGGCATGCGGTCCTACATGCGGTACTGGATGGAGTCGTTCCGGCTGCCTGCCTGGAGCACCGACCGGATCAGATCGGGCTTCGCCCCGAAGGACGTGCACTACCTGACCGACGGCCTCGCCGCCGGCAAGGGCGTCATCCTCGCCCTGCCCCACCTGGCCAACTGGGACCTGGCGGGCGCCTGGGTGACCACCGAGCTGGGCACGCCCTTCACCACCGTCCAGGAGCGGCTGAAGCCCGAGTCGCTGTACGACCGCTTCGTCGCCTACCGCAGCGGACTCGGCATGGAGGTCCTCCCGCACAGCGGCGGCGCCGCCTTCGGCACGCTGGCGCGGCGACTGCGCGACGGCGGCCTGGTGTGCCTGGTCGCCGACCGCGACCTGTCCGCCTCCGGCGTGGCCGTGGACTTCTTCGGCGACACCGCCCGGATGCCCGCCGGACCGGCCCTGCTGGCCCAGCAGACGGGCGCCCTGCTGCTTCCGGTGACCCTCTGGTTCGACGACTCGCCCGTGATGCGGGGCCGGGTCCATCCGCCGATCGAGGTCCCCGGGTCAGGTAGCCGGGCCGAGAAGGCGTCTGTCATGACACAGGCGCTGGCCGACGCCTTCGCCACCGGCATCGCAGACCATCCGGAGGACTGGCACATGCTGCAGCGGTTGTGGCTCGCCGACCTGGATCCCGCGCGGGATCCGGCCGGGGAGCAGACGAAGGGGTCCGCGTGAGGATCGGCATCGTCTGCCCGTACTCCTGGGACGTGCCCGGCGGGGTCCAGTTCCACATCCGCGACCTGGCCGCGTACTTCATCCGTCAGGGCCACGAGGTGTCCGTGCTGGCACCCGCCGACGACGACACCCCGCTGCCGCCGTACGTCGTCTCCGCGGGCCGCGCGGTGCCGGTGCCGTACAACGGGTCCGTGGCCCGGCTCAACTTCGGCTTCCTCAGCGCCGCGCGGGTACGCCGCTGGCTGCACGAGGGCGCCTTCGACGTCATCCACATCCACGAGCCGACCTCGCCCTCGCTGGGCCTGCTGGCCTGCTGGGCGGCGCAGGGCCCGATCGTGGCGACCTTCCACACCTCCAACCCGCGCTCCCGGGCCATGATCGCCGCCTATGCGATCCTCCAGGCCGCGCTGGAGAAGATCAGCGCCCGGATCGCGGTCAGCGAGTACGCCCGCCGCACCCTGGTCGAGCACCTGGGCGGCGACGCCGTGGTCATCCCCAACGGGGTGGACGTCGGTTTCTTCGCCGGGGCCGAACCCCGGCCGGAGTGGCAGTCGGCGCCGGCCCCGGACCCCGCCGGCGGCGCCGATCCGGAGCCGGGCGGGACCATCGGCTTCATCGGGCGGATCGACGAACCCCGCAAGGGCCTTCCGGTGCTGATGCGGGCCCTGCCGAGGATCCTCGCCGCCCGGCCGGGGACCCGGCTGCTGGTGGCCGGGCGCGGTGACGAGGAGGAGGCGGTGCAGTCGCTGCCCGCCGAGTACCGCTCGCGGGTGGAGTTCCTCGGCATGATCAGCGACGAGGACAAGGCGCGGCTGCTGAGCAGCGTCGACCTGTACGTCGCCCCCAACACCGGAGGGGAGAGCTTCGGGATCATCCTGGTCGAGGCGATGTCGGCGGGCGCCCCCGTGCTCGCCTCCGACCTCGACGCCTTCGCCCAGGTGCTCGACGGGGGTGCGGCGGGCGAGCTCTTCGCCAACGAGGACGCCGACGCGCTGGCCGAGGCGGCCGTACGCCTGCTCGGGGATCCGGCGCGCCGGGCGGAGCTGAGCGAGCGCGGCCGGGTGCACGTGCGCCGCTTCGACTGGTCCACCGTCGGCGCGGACATCCTCTCCGTGTACGAGACGGTGACCTCGGGTGCGGCCGCGGTGGCCGCCGACGAGCGGGCCGCGGGCGGCGGCGGCCTGCGGGCACGCCTGGGGCTCGCCCGGGACTGATCCCGGCAACACCGGTCCCGGTACCGCCCGCCAGCGGGCGGTACCGGCAAGCGGGCGGTACCGGAGTCCAGGCGTGACGGCTTCCGTGCACGCTCCGCCGACGGACCGCCGTTGTCGCCGTGCCTCGTCCGGAGGCGGCTGGCGCCCGGTCCGTCACGTGCCTTGTGCGCCCGGCTGTCACCTGACCGGTGCGTCCGGCCCCGTCAGGTGCCCGGTGCGTCCGGCCGTCAGGTGCCCCGTGCGCCCGGCCGTCACGTGCCCCGTGCACTGGACCGTCATGCGCCCCCTGTCCGCGGCCTTCGTCCTGGAATGCGTGCCCGCCGGGGGGCAAGTAGCTTGAAAGCCGGCCATGCGCCCGCAGACCGTCCCACGAGCGCGGTGCACGCGGCGGATCCCGGGGCCCCGCTCCGCGGTCCGTCCCGCGTCCCGGGGCCCGGCGCCCGGGTGACCGACCCGTGGCCGACCCCCGCTTCGCCTTCCCGGAGGACCGACATGAGCACGGTGACCACCTCTGACGGCACCGAGATCTTCTACAAGGACTGGGGCCCGCGCGACGCGCAGCCGATCGTCTTCCACCACGGCTGGCCCCTCAGCTCCGACGACTGGGACGCCCAGCTGCTGTACTTCCTGGCCGAGGGCTTCCGCGTCGTCGCACACGACCGCCGGGGGCACGGCCGCTCCGGCCAGCCCGCGTCCGGCCACGAGATGGACACCTACGCCGCCGACGTGAACGCGCTGACCGACGCCCTGGACCTGAGGGGAGCAGTGCACGTCGGGCACTCCACCGGGGGCGGCGAAGTCGCCCGGTACGTCGCGCGGGCCGCGCCGGGCCGCGTCGCCAAGGCCGTCCTCGTCGCCGCCGTACCGCCCGTCATGGTGCAGAAGGAGGGCAACCCGGAAGGCACCCCCCTCGAGGTGTTCGACGGCTTCCGCGCCGCCCTGGCCGCCAACCGCGCCCAGTTCTACATCGACGTGCCGACCGGACCCTTCTACGGCTTCAACCGGCCCGGCGCCGAGGTGTCCCAGGGCCTGATCGACCGCTGGTGGCTGCAGGGCATGACGGGCGCCGCCAACGCGCACTACGAGTGCATCAAGGCGTTCTCGGAGACCGACTTCACCGAGGACCTCAGGAAGATCGACGTGCCGGTGCTCGTGATGCACGGGACGGACGACCAGGTCGTGCCCTACGCCGACTCCGGGCCGAAGTCCGCCGAACTGCTGAGCAACGGCACCCTGAAGACCTACGAGGGCTATCCGCACGGGATGCTGTCGACCCACCCGGACGTCCTCAACCCCGACATCCTCGCCTTCATCCGCTCCTAGCGTGCCCGCAGCAGCGGGCGGGCCGGCGGGCCGCCCGCTGCTGCGGCCGGGTGCGGTGGCAGGCCGGCCCGTCCGGGCGCGGTACTAGGCTGACGGGCCGTGACCCCAACCCTGATCTGGATCGCCGTCGCCCTCGCGCTCGTCGCGCTGTACCTCAGCTGGACGGCGGGCCGGCTGGACCGGCTGCACGCGCGGATCGACGCCGCCCGCGCCGCGCTCGACGCCCACCTGCTGCGCCGGGCCTCCGTGGCCCAGGAACTGGCGACCTCGGGCGTGCTGGACCCGGCCGCCTCGATCGTCCTGTACGAGGCCGCGCACGCGGCCCGGCAGGCGGAGGAGGAGCAGCGGGAGGTCGCCGAGAGCGAACTCAGCCAGGCCCTGCGCGCCGTGTTCGCGGACCCCCAGCAGGTCGAGGCGGTGCGCGAGGCGCCCGGGGGAGAGGCGGCGGCCCACGAGCTGACCGAGGCGGTCCGCCGGGTGCCGATGGCCCGCCGCTTCCACAACGACGCGGTGGGCGCGGCCCGCCGACTGCGCGAGCACCGCAAGGTCCGCTGGTTCCGGCTGGCCGGACACGCCCCGTTCCCGCTCGCCTTCGAGATGGACGACGAACCGCCTGCGGCACTGGTGGCGCGGGCGGCGTAGGCACCCGGTCCGCGGGACCGGACAGCGTCCCCCGCCCTGCCGCGCGCCGGGAGGGGGGCGGGCGGACGGCGGCGGGGCCCGGGACGGGGCGGCGCTGAGGAGTCCCAGGCGCGACGGCGGCGCCGACGGCGAGGCCACGGCAAGGGCCGCCGAAGGGAAAACGATCCACCGTCCTGCCATTGGCCCTTGCAGTGGCCTGGTCAGCTCGCGTTTCCTCGGTACGGCACCACCCCCTTCTTCTTCAGCGAGGTCATCCGTGTCCACCACCGAGAACCAGGCTCCCGAGACCGGCACCGCCCGTGTGAAGCGCGGCATGGCCGAGCAGCTCAAGGGCGGCGTGATCATGGACGTCGTCACGCCGGAGCAGGCGAAGATCGCCGAGGACGCGGGCGCCGTCGCCGTCATGGCCCTGGAGCGGGTCCCGGCCGACATCCGCAAGGACGGCGGCGTGGCGCGCATGTCCGACCCGGACATGATCGAGGGCATCATCGAGGCCGTCTCGATCCCGGTCATGGCCAAGTCCCGCATCGGCCACTTCGTGGAGGCACAGGTCCTGCAGTCCCTCGGCGTCGACTACATCGACGAGTCCGAGGTGCTCACCCCCGCCGACGAGGTCAACCACTCCGACAAGTGGTCCTTCACCACGCCGTTCGTCTGCGGCGCCACCAACCTGGGTGAGGCCCTGCGCCGCATCGCCGAGGGCGCGGCGATGATCCGCTCCAAGGGCGAGGCCGGCACCGGCAACGTCGTCGAGGCGGTCCGCCACCTGCGGCAGATCAAGAACGAGATCGCCCAGCTCCGCGGCCTGGACAACCACGAGCTGTACGCCGCCGCCAAGGAACTGCGCTCCCCCTACGAGCTGGTCGCCGAGGTGGCAAGGCTCGGCAAGCTGCCCGTCGTGCTGTTCTCCGCCGGCGGTGTCGCCACTCCCGCCGACGCCGCGCTCATGCGCCAGCTCGGTGCCGAGGGCGTCTTCGTCGGCTCCGGCATCTTCAAGTCGGGCGACCCGGCCAAGCGCGCCGCCGCCATCGTGAAGGCGACCACCTTCTACGACGACCCCAAGATCGTCGCGGACGCGTCCCGCAACCTCGGCGAGGCCATGGTCGGCATCAACTGCGACACCCTCCCCGAGACCGAGCGCTACGCCAACCGCGGCTGGTGACCTCCGGCAACCGCACAGCAACGGGTACGACCAGGTACATCCCTGCCATGAACACTCCTGTCATAGGCGTCCTGGCCCTCCAGGGCGACGTCCGGGAGCACCTCGCAGCCCTGGCCGCGGCGGACGCCACGGCCAGGGCGGTGCGGCGCCCCGAAGAGCTCGCCGAGGTCGACGGCCTCGTCCTCCCCGGCGGCGAGTCCACGACCATCTCCAAGCTGGCCGTCCTGTTCGGCATGATGGACCCGCTGCGCGCGCGGGTCCGGGACGGCATGCCGGTCTACGGCACCTGCGCCGGCATGATCATGCTGGCCGACAAGATCCTCGACCCGCGTTCGGGGCAGGAGACGATCGGCGGCATCGACATGATCGTGCGCCGCAACGCCTTCGGCCGGCAGAACGAGTCCTTCGAGGCCGCGGTCGACGTGCGGGGCGTCCCGGGCGATCCCGTGGAGGGCGTCTTCATCCGCGCCCCCTGGGTGGAGTCGGTCGGCGCCGGGGCCGAGGTGCTCGCCGAGCACGACGGCCACATCGTCGCGGTCCGCCAGGGCAACGCGCTCGCCACGTCGTTCCACCCCGAACTGACCGGCGACCACCGCGTGCACGCCCTGTTCGCCGACATGGTGCGCGCCCACCGGACGCCGGAGTAGCACGCGAGTCCTTGTAGGATCTCTGGCGTTCGTACAGAGATGGGTTACGCGAAGGAGACAGGCAGATGTCCGGCCACTCTAAATGGGCCACGACGAAGCACAAGAAGGCCGTGATCGACGCCAAGCGCGGCAAGCTCTTCGCGAAGCTGATCAAGAACATCGAGGTCGCGGCCCGGATGGGCGGTGCCGACCCGGAGGGCAACCCGACGCTGTACGACGCCATCCAGAAGGCGAAGAAGCAGTCGGTCCCCAACAAGAACATCGACTCCGCCGTCAAGCGCGGCGCGGGCCTGGAGGCCGGCGGCGCCGAGTACGAGACGATCATGTACGAGGGCTACGGCCCCAACGGCGTCGCCGTGCTCATCGAGTGCCTCACCGACAACCGCAACCGGGCCGCCTCCGAGGTGCGCGTCGCCATGACCCGCAACGGCGGCTCGATGGCCGACCCGGGCTCGGTGTCGTACCTGTTCAACCGCAAGGGCGTGGTGATCGTCCCCAAGGGTGAACTGGGCGAGGACGACGTGCTGGGCGCGGTGCTCGACGCCGGTGCCGAGGAGGTCAACGACCTCGGCGAGACCTTCGAGGTCATCAGCGAGCCGACCGACCTGGTCGCGGTCCGCACCGCCCTGCAGGACGCCGGCATCGACTACGAGTCCGCCGACGCCAACTTCGTCCCGACCATGCAGGTCGAGCTGGAGGAGGAGGGCGCGAAGAAGATCTTCAAGCTGATCGACGCCCTGGAGGACAGCGACGACGTGCAGAACGTCTTCGCCAACTTCGACGTCAGCGACGAGGTCATGGAGAAGGTCGACGCCTGATCCGGCGCCGACCGGCCGGGCGGGCCGGCCGCGGCCGCACCACCGGGCCGCACCCTCCCGCGGAGGCTCCCGCCCGCCCCTCCCTCCCGGTCCGTTCATGTCGGCCGGCCGCTTTGTCAGTGGCACCCGATAGCCTGCACAAACAGGCGAGCGAAGGGAGGGGCGCGGTGCGCGTGCTCGGCGTGGACCCGGGACTGACCCGCTGCGGCATCGGCGTCGTGGAGGGCGTCGCGGGGCGACCGCTCAGCATGATCGGCGTCGGTGTCGTCCGCACCCCCGCGGACATCGACCTGAGCCGCCGGCTCCTCGCCGTCGAGCAGGGCATCGAAGGGTGGCTGGACGAGCACCGCCCCGAGTTCGTCGCGGTGGAGCGCGTGTTCAGCCAGCACAACGTCCGCACCGTGATGGGCACCGCCCAGGCCAGCGCGGTCGCCATGCTATGCGCCGCCCGCCGCGGCATCCCGGTCGCCCTGCACACCCCCAGCGAGGTCAAGGCCGCCGTCACCGGCACCGGGCGCGCCGACAAGGCGCAGGTCGGCGCCATGGTCACCCGCCTGCTGCGACTGGACGCCCCGCCCAAGCCGGCCGACGCGGCCGACGCCCTCGCCCTGGCCATCTGCCACATCTGGCGCGCCCCCGCCCAGAACCGGCTCCAGCAGGCCGTCGCCGCGCACGCGCACGGGACCCGGCCGGCGGCGCCCGACACCCCCGGGGCCCGCCGGGCCCGCCACACCCCGAAAGGCCGCACCGCATGATCGCCTTCGTCAGCGGCCCGGTCGCCGCCCTCGCCCCCGACACCGCGGTACTCGAGGTGGGCGGGGTCGGCATCGCCGTGCAGTGCACACCGAACACGCTCTCCGTGCTGCGCGTCGGCGACCGGGCCCGGCTGGCCACCTCCCTCGTCGTCCGGGAGGACTCGCTGACCCTGTACGGCTTCACCGACGACGACGAGCGCCAGGTCTTCGAGCTGCTGCAGACCGCCAGCGGCGTCGGCCCCCGGCTCGCCCAGGCCATGCTCGCCGTGCACACGCCCGACGCACTGCGCCGAGCGGTCGCCACCGGTGACGAGAAGGCGCTGACCGCCGTCCCCGGCATCGGCAAGAAGGGTGCCCAGAAGCTGCTTCTGGAGCTCAGGGACCGCCTCGGCGAACCGGTCGGAGCCCCCGCCGCCGCCGGGGCGCCGGCCGCCGGCGGCTGGCGCGACCAGCTCCACGCCGCACTCGTCGGCCTCGGCTACGCCCCCCGCGAGGCCGACGAGGCCGTCACCGCGGTGACCCCGCAGGCCGAGGCCGCCGACCACCCGCAGGTGGGGCAGCTCCTGAAGGCCGCCCTGCAGACGCTGAACCGAGCCCGCTGACCCCGACCCGCCGAGGCACACCACACATGAACCGGGACGAAGCGACCGACACCGCCGCCGAGCGGCTGGTGGGCCCCGCCGCCGACGGGGAGGACCAGGCCGTCGAGGCCGCCCTGCGGCCCAAGGACCTGGGCGAGTTCATCGGCCAGGAGAAGGTCCGCGAGCAGCTCGACCTCGTCCTGCGCGCCGCACGCGCGCGCGGGGCGACCGCCGACCACGTGCTGCTGTCGGGCGCCCCCGGCCTCGGCAAGACCACCCTCTCCATGATCATCGCAGCCGAGATGGGTGCCCCGATCCGCATCACCTCCGGACCCGCCATCCAGCACGCCGGCGACCTCGCCGCGATCCTCTCCTCCCTCCAGGAGGGCGAGGTCCTCTTCCTCGACGAGATCCACCGCATGTCGCGGCCCGCCGAGGAGATGCTCTACATGGCGATGGAGGACTTCCGCGTCGACGTCATCGTCGGCAAGGGCCCGGGCGCCACCGCCATCCCCCTCGAACTGCCCCCGTTCACCCTGGTCGGCGCCACCACGCGGGCGGGCCTGCTGCCGCCGCCGCTGCGGGACCGCTTCGGCTTCACCGCCCACATGGAGTTCTACGAGCCCACCGAACTGGAACGGGTCGTGCACCGCTCGGCCCGGCTGCTCGACGTGGAGCTCGACTCCCACGGTGCCGGGGAGATCGCCGGCCGGTCCCGCGGCACCCCCCGCATCGCCAACCGCCTGCTGCGCCGCGTGCGGGACTACGCGCAGGTCAAGGCGGACGGGGTGATCACCCGGGAGATCGCCGCGGCCGCCCTCGCCGTCTACGAGGTCGACGCCCGCGGTCTCGACCGCCTCGACCGGGCCGTGCTGCAGGCCCTGCTGAAGCTGTTCGGCGGCGGGCCCGTCGGCCTGTCCACCCTCGCGGTCGCCGTGGGGGAGGAGCGCGAGACCGTCGAGGAGGTGGCCGAACCCTTCCTGGTCAGAGAGGGTCTGCTGGCCCGCACGCCGCGCGGCCGGGTCGCCACCCCCGCCGCCTGGGACCACCTCGGCCTCACCCCGCCCCGTTCCACGGTGGCGGGAAACGGACAACAGGACCTGTTCGGGGCGTGACGGCGCGGTATTCGCGGCCTCGGGAACGCGGGTGCCATGCTGAGCGTTGTTCCATGCACGCGGACTCGCCTAGACTCCGCCGGTGCCGCCCCTGCAGGCGGCGCAGCCCGCACCCCCATACACCAGGCCGCTCACCGCCGCGGTCGTGCGAAGGAAAATTCGTCCCGTGAATAGCCTCGTGACCCTCCTCCCCTTCATCGTGCTCATCGGGGCCATGTTCCTGATGACCCGCTCCGCCAGGCGCAAGCAGCAGCAGGCCGCGGACATGCGGAACAAGCTGCAGCCCGGCTCCGGCGTCCGCACCATCGGGGGCATGTACGCGACGGTCAAGGAGGTCAACGAGGAGACGGTCCTCCTCGACGCCGGGCCGGGTGTGGAACTGCTCTTCGCCAAGAACGCCATCGGCGCCGTGCTCACCGACGACGACTACAACCGGATCGTCCACGGCATCGAGCACGACCTGAAGTCCGACGCCGACATCGTCCCGGACGACGCCTCCTCCCTCACCGAGGCCGACGAGACCGACGCGCCCGCCGACGCTGCCGCCTCGCACGACGACAAGATCGACCTCGGCAAGGATGACGCGGCCGGGGAGTCGTCCGACGACGCCGAGGCCACCGAGGCCGGCGCCGAGGAGGAGTCGAAGAAGACCGAGGGCGGCTCCGAGGCGAAGTAGCCGTGTGCCGGGGTGCGCGGGACGGCTCCCGCACCCCGGGACGCGTGCCGGACGCAGGGGTCCCCAACCATGTCATGGCCGCCGCCGCGCCCACCCGGCGCGGAGCGGCCCGAGAGGGAGTACAAGAAGGTGGCAGCACCTAAAAAGGGCCGGAGCGCAAGCGCCCAGAGCAAGCCGTGGCGCTCGCTGGCCCTGATCCTGATCGCCATCGCGGCGCTCACCGGAGGCATGTTCGCCTCCGGGAACACCACTCCGCGTCTCGGCATCGACCTGGCCGGCGGCACGAGCATCACGCTCCGAGCCGTCCCGGAGGCCGGGCAGGAATCCGCGATCAACAAGACCAACATGGACACCGCGGTCGAGATCATGAACCGCCGCGTCAACGGTCTTGGTGTCTCGGAGGCCGAGGTTCAGACCCAGGGCAATGACAACATCATCGTCAACATCCCCAGGGGCACGAACTCCAAAGAGGCGCGGCAGCAGGTAGGCACCACCGCCAAGCTGTACTTCCGCCCCGTACTCGCGACCGAGGTCTCCGCCCCCGCCGGGAAGGCCAGCCCCTCGCCCAGCGCTTCCGGCAACCCCTCGGCCGCCGCCACCGACAAGGCGACCGACAAGGCCACCGGCAGCGCCGCGCCCTCCGCCTCCGCGAGCCCGTCGAGCAGCGCCACCTCCCAGGGCCGCGCGGTCACCGACGCGCTGAAGGCCGACTCCTCGCCCTCGGCCGGCAGCTCCGGCAGCCCGAAGGCGTCCTCCACCCCGTCCGGCGCCAGCAGCGCCGCCGCCGACGCCAGCAAGCTCCAGGCCCAGTACGCCGCGCTGAACTGCGCCGACGAGAAGGTCCGCGCCACCGCCGGCAAGGGCGCCAAGCCCAGCGAGGCCACCGTGGCCTGCGGACAGAACTCCCAGGGCGCCTGGCAGAAGTACGTGCTCGGCCCGGCCGAGGTCGACGGCACCGACGTGAAGAAGGCCCAGGCCGTCTACAACACCCAGACCGCCGCGGGCTGGACGGTGACCATGGAGTTCACCTCCGGCGGCGCCAAGAAGTTCGCCGACATCACCGGCAAGCTGGCCAAGAACCAGACCCCGCAGAACCAGTTCGCGATCGTCCTGGACGGCGAGGTCGTCTCCGACCCGTACGTCAACCAGGCGCTGACCGGCGGCAACGCGGAGATCTCCGGCAACTTCGACCAGGAAGAGGCGCAGAGCCTCGCCAACATGCTGTCCTACGGCGCCCTGCCGCTGACCTTCAAGGAGGACAGCGTCACCACGGTGACCGCCGCGCTGGGCGGCGACCAGCTCCACGCCGGACTGATCGCGGGCGCCATCGGCCTGATCCTCGTCGTGCTCTACCTGCTGGTCTACTACCGCGGCCTGTCCATGATCGCCGTCGCCTCGCTGCTGATCTCCGCGGCCCTGACGTACTCGATCATGTCGCTGCTCGGCCCGGGCATCGGCTTCGCGCTGAACCTGCCCGCCGTGTGCGGCGCCATCGTCGCGATCGGCATCACCGCGGACTCGTTCATCGTCTACTTCGAACGCATCCGCGACGAGATCCGCGAGGGCCGCTCGCTGCGGCCCGCCGTCGAGCGCGCCTGGCCGCGCGCCCGGCGCACCATCCTCGTCTCCGACTTCGTGTCCTTCCTCGCCGCCGCGGTGCTCTTCATCGTCACCGTCGGCAAGGTGCAGGGCTTCGCGTTCACCCTCGGCCTGACCACCCTGCTCGACGTGGTCGTCGTCTTCCTGTTCACCAAGCCGCTGATGACGATCATGGCGCGCCGGAAGTTCTTCGCGAGCGGCCACCGCTGGTCCGGCCTGGACCCGAAGGCCCTGGGTGCCAAGCCACCGCTGCGCAGCAACCGCCGTCCCCGCCCCGCCGGCCCCGTCGACCCGAAGGAGGCCTGAGATGTCGAAACTCGGCAACCTCGGTGCCCGGCTCCACCGCGGCGAGGTCGGCTACGACTTCGTCGGCAACCGCAAGATCTGGTACGGCATCTCGATCCTCATCACCATCACGGCCATCGTGGGCCTGGCGGTGCGCGGGCTGAACATGGGCATCGAGTTCCAGGGCGGTGCCGTCTTCACCACCCCGAAGCACACCAACGTCTCCGTCTCCCAGGCCGAGACGTACGCGCAGGACGCCTCCGGGCACGACACGATCGTGCAGAAGCTCGGTGACGGCAGCCTCCGCATCCAGATCGCCGGCATCGACACCGGCGCGGCCGACAAGATCAAGGACAAGCTGGCCGGCGACCTCAAGGTCGACGCCGAGAAGATCAACGCCGACCTGGTCGGCCCGAGCTGGGGCGAGCACATCGCCAACAAGGCCTGGCAGGGCCTGGCGATCTTCATGGTGCTGGTCGTGATCTACCTGGCGATCGCCTTCGAATGGCGGATGGCGGTGGCGGCGCTCGTCGCCCTGATCCACGACATCACCATCACCACCGGCATCTACGCCCTCGTCGGGTTCGAGGTCACCCCGGGCACGGTGATCGGTCTGCTGACCATCCTCGGCTACTCGCTCTACGACACGGTCGTCGTCTTCGACAGCCTCAAGGAGCAGACGAAGGACATCACCCGGCAGACCAGGTGGACCTACAGCGACATCGCCAACCGCTCCATCAACGGCACCCTGGTCCGCTCGATCAACACCACGGTCGTGGCGCTGCTCCCGGTCGCGGGCCTGCTGTTCATCGGCGGCGGCGTGCTCGGCGCCGGCATGCTCAACGACATCTCGCTGTCGCTGTTCGTCGGCCTCGCCGCCGGTGCGTACTCCTCGATCTTCATCGCCACGCCGCTCGTCGCCGACCTCAAGGAGCGCGAGCCGCAGATGAAGGCCCTGCGCAAGCGGGTCCTGGCCAAGCGCGCCAAGGCCGCCGCGGACGAGGAGACCGCCGAGGCCCGTGCCACGGTGCCCGACGACTCCGAGGACGCCGCGCCCGCGGTCGTCGGCCCCCGCGACCAGCCCGTCTCCCGCACCCGCGGACGCGGCCGGCCCTCGGGCAAGCGCCGATGACCGGCGTCGAGGAGCTGCTGCTCAGCCGCATCCGCGACGTCGCCGACTACCCGCAGCCGGGCGTGATGTTCAAGGACATCACCCCGCTGCTGGCCGACCCGGCCGCGTTCACCGCGCTCACCGACGTCCTCGCGGACACCGCGGTACGCACCGGCGCCACCAAGATCGTCGGCCTGGAGGCCCGCGGGTTCATCCTGGGCGCTCCGGTCGCCGTCCGCGCCGGACTGGGCTTCGTGCCCGTGCGCAAGGCCGGCAAGCTGCCCGGCGCCACCCTCAGCCAGGCCTACGACCTGGAGTACGGCTCCGCGGAGATCGAGGTGCACGCCGAGGACCTGGTCGCCGGCGACCGGATCCTGATCGTCGACGACGTCCTCGCCACCGGGGGCACCGCCGAGGCGTCCATCCGGCTGATCCACCGCGCGGGCGCCGAGGTCGCGGGCGTCTCGGTGCTGATGGAGCTCGGCTTCCTGGCCGGCCGCGCCCGGCTGGAGCCCGCTCTGGGCGCGGCCCCGCTGGAGGCGCTGCTCACCGTCTGACAGGCCCCGAAGAGGGCCGGGGCGGGCTCCGGGGGAATCCGGAGCCCGCCCTTCGCGTTCGTGCCGTGGAAGGCCGCACAGCGGCCTGAAGGCGAGCCCGGAGCACGGGATCGCTACGATGGGGACTCCGGAGCCTGACCGGGGGACCCGGATCGCGCACGAGGAGTCCTCTTGCCAGACGAGGCCCAGCACCTGACCGCCGCCAAGCCCGAGCCCCCCTCGGCCGCGGCGGCGAAGCCCGCGCCGAGCGCACCGCACGCCAAGAACGACGACCGCGGTCCGGTCGAGCACGCCCAGTCCGCGCCCCCCGACCGGCCCGCGGAGAGCACCGCCGCGAAGCCGGCCGAGCAGGCACGGCCCAAGCCGGCGCCGCCCGAGCGCCCGGCCAGCACCCCCGCGGTCCGCCCCAACGTCGGCCAGCCCGCCCGCAGCGGCTCCTCCAACCGGGTGCGCGCCCGGCTCGCCCGCCTCGGCGTCCAGCGCGCCAACCCGTACAACCCGGTCCTGGAGCCGCTGCTGCGCATAGTGCGCAGCAACGACCCCAAGATCGAGACCGCGACGCTGCGCCAGATCGAGAAGGCGTACCAGGTCGCCGAGCGCTGGCACCGCGGTCAGAAGCGCAAGAGCGGCGACCCCTACATCACGCATCCGCTCGCCGTCACGACCATCCTCGCCGAGCTGGGCATGGACCCGCCCACCCTGATGGCGGGCCTGCTGCACGACACCGTCGAGGACACCGAGTACGGCCTCGACGACCTGCGGCGCGACTTCGGCGACGTGGTCGCCCTCCTCGTCGACGGCGTCACCAAGCTGGACAAGGTCAAGTTCGGCGAGGCCGCGCAGGCCGAGACCGTGCGCAAGATGGTCGTCGCCATGGCCAAGGACCCGCGCGTCCTGGTCATCAAGCTCGCCGACCGGCTGCACAACATGCGCACCATGCGCTACCTCAAGCGGGAGAAGCAGGAGCAGAAGGCCCGCGAGACGCTCGAGATCTACGCGCCGCTCGCCCACCGCCTGGGCATGAACACCATCAAGTGGGAGCTGGAGGACCTCGCCTTCGCGATCCTCTACCCCAAGATGTACGACGAGATCGTGCGGCTGGTGGCCGAGCGGGCGCCCAAGCGTGACGAGTACCTGGCCATAGTGATCGACGAGGTCCAGCAGGACCTGCGCGGGGCCCGTATCAAGGCGACCGTGACCGGCCGCCCGAAGCACTACTACAGCGTGTACCAGAAGATGATCGTCCGCGGCCGGGACTTCGCGGAGATCTACGACCTGGTGGGCATCCGCGTCCTGGTGGACACGGTCCGCGACTGCTATGCGGCGCTGGGCACGATCCACGCCCGCTGGAACCCGGTTCCGGGGCGGTTCAAGGACTACATCGCGATGCCCAAGTTCAACATGTACCAGTCGCTGCACACGACGGTCATCGGACCCAACGGCAAGCCGGTCGAGCTGCAGATCCGCACCTTCGACATGCACCGCCGCGCCGAGTACGGCATCGCCGCGCACTGGAAGTACAAGCAGGACGCGGTGGCCGGTGCCTCCAAGGTCCGCACCGACGCCCCGAGGCCCGCCGGGAAGTCGGGCAAGGACGCCGGCGCCATCAACGACATGGCCTGGCTCCGCCAGCTTCTGGACTGGCAGAAGGAGACGGAGGACCCGGGCGAGTTCCTGGAGTCCCTGCGCTTCGACCTCTCCCGCAACGAGGTCTTCGTCTTCACCCCCAAGGGCGACGTGATAGCGCTCCCGGCCGGGGCGACCCCGGTGGACTTCGCCTACGCGGTCCACACCGAGGTCGGCCACCGCACGATAGGAGCCCGGGTCAACGGACGCCTGGTTCCGCTGGAGTCGACCCTCGACAACGGCGACCTGGTGGAGGTCTTCACCTCCAAGGCGTCCGGCGCCGGCCCCTCCCGCGACTGGCTGGGCTTCGTCAAGTCGCCGCGCGCCCGCAACAAGATCCGGGCCTGGTTCTCCAAGGAGCGCCGCGACGAGGCGATCGAACAGGGCAAGGACGCCATCGTGCGGGCGATGCGGAAGCAGAACCTGCCGATCCAGCGGATCCTGACCGGCGACTCCCTGGTGACGCTGGCGCACGAGATGCGGTACCCGGACATCTCCGCGCTGTACGCCGCGATCGGCGAGGGCCATGTCTCCGCGCAGCACGTCGTGCAGAAGCTGGTGCAGGCGCTCGGCGGCGAGGAGGCGGCCAGCGAGGAGATCGACGAGTCGGTCCCGCCCACCCGCGGCCGCAGCCGCAAGCGGCGCAGCAGCAACGATCCCGGAGTCGTCGTCAAGGGCGTCGACGACGTCTGGGTGAAGCTGGCCCGCTGCTGCACGCCCGTACCCGGCGACCCGATCATCGGCTTCGTCACCCGCGGCAGCGGAGTATCGGTTCACCGCAGCGACTGCGTCAACGTCGATTCGCTGTCCCGCGAGCCCGAACGCATCCTGGACGTCGAGTGGGCGCCCACCCAGTCCTCGGTCTTCCTGGTCGCCATCCAGGTCGAGGCCCTGGACCGCTCCCGTCTGCTGTCGGACGTCACCCGCGTGCTGTCCGACCAGCACGTCAACATCCTCTCGGCGGCCGTGCAGACCTCCCGCGACCGCGTGGCCACCTCCCGCTTCACCTTCGAGATGGGCGACCCCAAGCACCTCGGGCACGTCCTGAAGGCCGTACGCGGCGTCGAGGGCGTCTACGACGTGTACCGCGTGACCTCGGCCCGCGCCCGCTCCTAGGGCACCCGCCGCGGCCCCTCGGGCGCCCGGCCCGGAGCAACCGTGGGGGAGAGGGACGGTGCCCCCACCACTCAGGGGCCCCGCCCGCGGCGGATCCCGCCCCCGTGCGGCACCGGGTGCCGTCCGCCACGCACGGCCGAGGGCCCCGTACGAGACGTACGGGGCCCTCGACCGAGCCGTGCGGTGGCGGTGTGCGGTCAGCCGCCGAACTCCTCCAGGCCCTTCAGCGCCTGGTCCAGCAGCGCCTGCCGCCCGGCGAGCTCCTTCTGCAGCTTGTCCGCCCGGGCCGTGTTGCCCTGCGACCGCGCCTGCTCGATCTGGGCGTTCAGCTTGTCCACCGCAGCCTGGAGCTGGCCGGTCAGCCCCTCGGCACGTGCCCGCGCCTCCGGGTTGGTCCGGCGCCACTCGGTCTCCTCGGCCTCCTGGAACGCCCGCTCGACGGCGTGCATCCGGCCCTCGACCTTCGGCCGGGCGTCCCGCGGCACGTGGCCGATGGCCTCCCAGCGCTCGTTGATCGAGCGGAACGCGGCGCGCGCCGCCTTCAGGTCGGTCACCGGCAGGAGCTTCTCCGCCTCCCCGGCCAGTTCCTCCTTCAGCTTCAGGTTCTCCGCCTGCTCCGCGTCGCGCTCGGCGAACACCGCGCTGCGCGCCCCGAAGAAGACGTCCTGGGCGCCGCGGAAGCGGTTCCACAGATCGTCCTCGTGCTCGCGCTGGGCGCGGCCGGCGGCCTTCCACCGGGTCATCAGGTCGCGGTAGCGGGCCGCCGTGGGCCCCCAGTCCGTCGAGCCCGACAGCTCCTCGGCCTCGGCGACCAGGCGCTCCTTGGCCCGCCGTGCCTCCTCGCGCTGCGCGTCCAGCTGCGCGAAGTGCGCCTTGCGGCGCTTGGAGAACGCCGAGCGGGCGTGCGAGAAGCGGTGCCACAGCTCGTCGTCGGACTTGCGGTCCAGCCGGGGCAGCCCCTTCCAGGTGTCCACCAGGGCACGCAGCCGTTCACCGGCCGCCCGCCACTGATCGGACTGAGCCAGCCCCTCGGCCTCCGCGACCAGTTCCTCCTTGGCCCTGCGGGCCTCGTCGGACTGCTTGGCCCGCTGTGCCTTGCGCTCCTCGCGGCGCGCCTCCACGGCCTCGACCAGCTTGTCCAGACGGACCCGCAGCGCGTCCAGATCACCGACCACGTGGTGGGCGTCCACCTGCTCGCGGATGTGGTCGATCGCGGCCCGGGCGTCCTTCGCCGCCAGGTCGGTGGTCTTCACCCGCTTCTCGAGGAGGCCGATCTCGACAACCAGGCCCTCGTACTTGCGCTCGAAGTAGGCCAGCGCCTCCTCGGGGGAGCCGGCCTGCCAGGATCCGACGACCTGCTCGCCGTCGGCCGTACGCACGTACACGGTCCCCGTCTCGTCGACGCGGCCCCACGGGTCGCTGCTCACAGCGCCTCCTCCACATGATGCCTGCGGGGGGCCTCGGCTCCCCCGGCATCGTCCACAGTTTCGTACTCGCCAACATAGGCGACCAGCGGGATCCCTGTCCGCATCCAGCGCGACCGAATTGGACGGCCGGCGCCGGACGACCTCGGCACCCCCGACGTCAGGACTTGGTCACCGTCGCCTTGTTGATCACGACCGTCGCGTTCGGGGCGCCGTCCCCGGCACCCGTGCTCTCGCCGGCGGCGGCGATCTTCTTCAGCACCTTCATGCCCGACGCGGAGACCGTACCGAACGGCGTGTAGCTCGGCGGCAACTGGCTGTCCTGGTAGACCAGGAAGAACTGGCTGCCGCCGGTGTGCGCCTGCCCCGTGTTGGCCATCGCCACGGTGCCCGCGGGATAGACGTTGCCCTTCAGGCTGGCGTCCTTCAGGTTCTCGTCCGGGATCGTGTAGCCCGGACCGCCGGTGCCGGCGCCCGTCGGGTCGCCGCACTGCAGCACGTAGATGCCGTTGGTGGTGAGGCGGTGGCACTTGGTGTGGTCGAAGTAGCCCTTGCCCGCGAGGAAGTGGAAGGAGTTCACGGTGTGCGGGGCGGCCGAGGCCTTCAGCGCGACGTCGATGTCACCGCAGGTCGTCGCGAGCTTCATGGTGTACTTCGCCGACTTGTCGATGGTCATCGCCGGCTCCTTCTTCCAGGTCTCCTTCTTGACCTGGCCCGCGGCCGGCTTGTCGCACGGGTCCGGCACCTTGCTCGGCGCGGAGGCGCTCGGGGTGACGTCGGCGCTCGCGTTGGCCTTGTCGTCGCCCTTGAGGGTCCCGGTCGTGTACAGCGCGACGCTGCCCACGAGGACCACACCGAGCACCGAAGCGATCACCGCATTGCGCATCCGCGCCTTGCGCCGCGCGTCGGTGCGCCGCTGCTGCTGCCGCAAGAACTTCTCCCGGGCGAGCTGACGCCGCCGCTGCTCCTGGCTGACCACCGCGTTTACTCCTCATACGTCTCGTACGTCGACTGGGGCGTGTGCGTCTCGTGCGCCGACCGCCTGCATGTGCCCCGTACCGTATATGGGTTCGCTGAGGAAACGGCAGCGCCGGTAGGCTCTGAGCGCTGGCATGCCCTTCCAAGCCGCCCGTTATCGACCCAACGAAGGACGATCGTGCTCATTGCCGGGTTCCCCGCCGGGGCCTGGGGGACGAACTGCTACCTCGTCGCCCCCGCCGCCGGAGAGGAGTGCGTGATCATCGACCCGGGCCACCAGGCCTCCCCAGGAGTCGAGGAAGCGCTGAAGAAGCATCGCCTCAAGCCGGTCGCCGTCGTCCTCACCCACGGCCACATCGACCATGTGGCCTCCGTCGTCCCGGTGTGCGGCGCGCACGACGTGCCCGCCTGGATCCACCCCGACGACCGGTACATGATGAGCGACCCCGAGAAGGCGCTCGGCCGCTCCGTCGGCATGCCGCTGATGGGGGAGCTGACCGTGGGGGAGCCGGACGACGTCAGGGAGCTGGGCGACGGCACCGTCCTGGAACTGGCCGGGCTGGAGCTGTCCGTCGCGCACGCCCCCGGCCATACCAAGGGGTCGGTGACCTTCCGGATGCCCGAGACCGCGGACGTTCCGCCGGTCCTCTTCTCGGGCGACCTGCTCTTCGCCGGCTCCATCGGACGCACCGACCTGCCCGGCGGCGACATGGCCGAGATGCTCGACTCGCTGGCCCGCGTGTGCCTGCCGCTCGACGACTCGACCGTGGTGCTGTCCGGCCACGGCTCCCAGACGACCATCGGGCGGGAGCGGGCCACCAACCCGTACCTGCGGCAGGTGGCCGCAGACCGCCCCGAGCGGGGCGCCGCCGGCGCCCCGCGACGAGGAATGTGACGAGAGACCTTCCGTGAGCACCTTCAAGGCCCCCAAGGGCACCTACGACCTGATCCCGCCGGACTCCGCCACGTACCTGGCGGTCCGGGAGGCGATCGCCGCCCCGCTGCGCAACTCCGGCTACGGCTACATCGAGACGCCCGGCTTCGAGAACGTGGAGCTGTTCGCGCGCGGGGTGGGCGAGTCGACGGACATCGTGACCAAGGAGATGTACGCCTTCGAGACCAAGGGCGGCGACCGGCTGGCCCTGCGCCCCGAAGGCACCGCCTCCGTGCTGCGCGCCGCGCTGGAGGCCAACCTCCACAAGACGGGCAACCTCCCCGTCAAGCTCTGGTACTCCGGCTCGTACTACCGCTACGAACGCCCGCAGAAGGGCCGCTACCGGCACTTCTCGCAGGTCGGTGCCGAGGCGATCGGCGCCGAGGACCCGGCCCTGGACGCCGAGTTGATCATCCTGGCCGACCAGGCGTACCGCTCGCTGGGGCTGCGCGACTTCCGCATCCTGCTCAACAGCCTCGGTGACAAGGAGTGCCGCCCGGTCTACCGGCAGGCGCTCCAGGACTTCCTGCGCGGACTGGACCTGGACGAGGACACCCGCCGCCGGATCGACATCAACCCGCTGCGCGTCCTGGACGACAAGCGCGAGGCCGTGCAGAAGCAGCTCACCGGGGCGCCCCTGCTGCGCGACTACCTGTGCGACGCCTGCAAGGCGTACCACGAGGAGGTCCGCGAGCTGATCGGCGCGGCCGGCGTGGCCTTCGAGGACGACCCGAAGCTGGTCCGCGGCCTGGACTACTACACCCGCACCACCTTCGAGTTCGTCCACGACGGTCTGGGCTCCCAGTCCGCGGTGGGCGGCGGCGGCCGCTACGACGGGCTGTCGGAGATGATCGGCGGTCCGGCGCTGCCGTCCGTCGGCTGGGCCCTGGGCGTCGACCGCACGGTCCTCGCCCTCCAGGCGGAGGGCGTCGAGCTCCGGCTCCCGTCCACCACCAGCGTGTTCGCCGTCCCGCTGGGCGAGGAGGCCCGCCGGGTGCTGTTCGCGAAGGTCACCGAACTGCGCAGGGCGGGCGTCGCCGCCGACTTCTCGTACGGCGGGAAGGGGCTGAAGGGCGCGATGAAGAACGCCAACCGCAGCGGCGCCCGGTACGCCGTCGTCGCCGGGGAGCGCGATCTCGCCGAGGGGGTCGTGCAGCTCAAGGACATGGAGTCCGGCGAGCAGACGGCGATCGGCCTGGACGAGGTCGTGGCCGAACTCCGGTCGCGGCTCGGCTGAGCCCGCCCCGACCGGGACCGAGCCGCCGCGGCGACGGAGCGCCGGGAGCCCCCGGCGGGCCCCGGCGCTCCCGCCGTACCGGACCGGTTCGCACACGCGGCCGGAATCGAACGCCGGAGGGTGATCGTCCGTACCTCCTTACGGGCACCGGACGGTGGAAAGCCGTACGCGTGCGGCACAATGGCCGTGCCCGAAGAAGGCCAACTCTCAACCGACGGATCGGCGTGATGAGCAAGACGACAGTCAAGGACGTCTCCACGGAGCCCGAGCCGCAACCCGGCGGAGCCGCCGTGCCCCGCTCGGTGGGCGCCGGCCGGCCCTTCGCCCTGATGCTGGTGGTCACCGGCGCGCTGGGCGTGCTCGCCTCCTGGGTCATCACGCTGGACAAGTTCAAGCTGCTGGAGGCGAAGGTCGAGGGGAAGACCTTCGTCCCGGCCTGCAGCGTCAACTCGGTCGTCTCCTGCGGCAGCGTCATGGAGAGCGACCAGGCCTCGGTCTTCGGTTTCCCCAACCCGATGCTCGGCCTCGTCGCCTACGGCATCGTCGTCTGCGTCGGGGTGAGCCTGCTCACCCGGGTGACCTTCCCCCGCTGGTACTGGCTGACGTTCAACGCCGGCTGCCTGTTCGGCGTCGTCTTCGTCACCTGGCTCCAGTTCCAGACGCTGTACCGGATCAACGCGCTGTGCCTGTGGTGCTCGCTGGCGTGGGTCGTGACGATCGTCATGTTCTGGTACGTCACCGCCGCCAACATCCGCAACGACTTCCTGCCCGCCCCCCGCCCGGTGCGGACCTTCCTCGGCGAGTTCCCCTGGGTGCTGCCCGTCACCCACGTCGGCATCATCGCCATGCTGGTGCTCACCCGCTGGGGCAGCGACCTGTGGACCAGCTGACCGGCCGCCGCCGGGGCGGGGCACTGTCGGCGGGGTGAATTAGGGTTTCCGGAGTGGAACCCGACCTGTTCACCGCCGCAGCAGAAGAACGCCAGGAGAAGGACCCCACGGGCAGCCCCCTGGCCGTCCGGATGCGCCCTCGCACCCTCGACGAGGTGGTCGGCCAGCAGCACCTGCTCAAGCCCGGGTCACCGCTGCGCCGCCTTGTCGGCGAGGGCGCCGGCGGCCCGGCCGGACCCTCCTCGGTGATCCTCTGGGGCCCGCCCGGCACCGGCAAGACCACCCTCGCCTACGTCGTCTCCAAGGCCACCAACAAGCGCTTCGTCGAACTGTCCGCGATCACCGCCGGGGTGAAGGAGGTCCGCGCGGTCATCGACGGCGCCCGGCGCGCCAGCGGCGGCTACGGCCAGGAGACCGTCCTCTTCCTCGACGAGATCCACCGCTTCAGCAAGGCCCAGCAGGACTCCCTGCTGCCGGCCGTGGAGAACCGCTGGGTGACCCTCATCGCGGCGACCACGGAGAACCCGTACTTCTCGGTGATCTCCCCGCTGCTGTCCCGCTCCCTGCTGCTCACCCTGGAACCGCTCACCGACGACGACGTCCGCGGCCTGCTCGACCGGGCGCTCACCGACGAGCGCGGCCTGACCGGTGCCGTCGCCCTCCCCGAGGACACCGCCCACCACCTCCTGCGCATCGCCGGCGGCGACGCGCGCCGCGCCCTCACCGCCCTGGAGGCGGCCGCCGGCGCCGCCCTCGACAAGGGCGAGACGGAGATCGGGCTGCAGACCCTGGAGGAGACCGTCGACCGCGCCGCGGTGACCTACGACCGCGACGGCGACCAGCACTACGACGTCGCCAGCGCTCTGATCAAGTCGATCCGCGGCTCCGACGTGGACGCCGCCCTGCACTACCTGGCCCGCATGATCGAGGCCGGCGAGGACCCCCGGTTCATCGCCCGCCGCCTGATGATCTCCGCGAGCGAGGACATCGGCCTCGCCGATCCGGGCGCCCTGCCGATCGCCGTCGCCGCCGCTCAGGCCGTCGCCATGATCGGCTTCCCGGAGGCCGCGCTCACCCTCAGCCACGCCACCATCGCCCTGGCCCTGGCCCCCAAGTCCAACTCCGCGACCACCGCGATCGGCGCCGCGCTGGACGATGTGCGCAAGGGCCTGGCCGGGCCGGTGCCCGCGCACCTGCGCGACGGCCACTACAAGGGCGCCGCCAAGCTCGGCCACGCGCAGGGCTACGTCTACCCGCACGACCTGCCCGAGGGCATCGCCGCCCAGCAGTACGCCCCGGACGCCCTGAAGGACCGCGAGTACTACGCACCGAACCGGCACGGCGCCGAGGCCCGGTACGCGGACGCGGTGGAGTGGACCAGGAAGCACCTCGGTCGCAGGCGGTCCTGAGCACCCTGTAAACTTCTCGGGAGTGCCGAGTCCCGCGCTGTCAGAGCGGGACACCCGGCCGGAGCCGGACCCTCGCGGGCCGGATCCAGGAGCGTCGCGCACCGTCGAACGGTGTCGCGGGCAGCCCACCACCACCCGGATCCCCGGGAGCGGCCGGTGGGCCACTCGCGTGCTGCACGTATGTGCCCAGACCAGGGAAGCGGCTGCCCGGCAGGTCCCCTCCGGGACCCGGCGGGTCTTCCCGGCTGCGGATGCGACCTCCGCAACCCTGACGAGCCGACACCAGTGAAATGAGACAGAAGCAGTGGCGAACCAGTCCCGCCCCAAGGTCAAGAAGTCGCGTGCCCTCGGCATCGCGCTGACCCCGAAGGCCGTCAAGTACTTCGAGGCCCGCCCCTACCCGCCGGGTGAGCACGGCCGCGGCCGCAAGCAGAACTCGGACTACAAGGTCCGGCTGCTGGAGAAGCAGCGCCTGCGCGCCCAGTACGACATCTCCGAGCGCCAGCTCGTCCGCGCCTACGACCGCGCCGTCAAGGTCCAGGGCAAGACCGGCGAGGCCCTGATCGTGGAGCTGGAGAAGCGCCTCGACGCGCTGGTCCTGCGTTCGGGCATCGCCCGCACGATCTACCAGGCCCGGCAGATGGTCGTCCACGGCCACATCCAGGTCAACGGCAAGAAGGTCGACAAGCCGTCCTTCGTGGTCCGTCCCGACGACGTGGTCCAGGTCCGCGACCGCAGCCGCGAGAAGACCCTCTTCCAGATCTCCCGTGAGGGCGGCTTCGCGCCGGAGGGCGAGACCCCGCGCTACCTCCAGGTGAACCTCAAGGCCCTGGCGTTCCGCCTGGACCGCGAGCCGAACCGCAAGGAGATCCCGGTGATCTGCGACGAGCAGCTCGTCGTCGAGTACTACGCCCGCTGACCCAGCCGGGCCCACCACCTCAGCCCGCCGCCTCCCCGCCCCCACGGGCGGGCGAGGCGGCGGGCTGAGGTGTCCCGGGGGTACCGGCGCCGCTCCGGCCCGCACGCCCGCGCCCCCGCGGCCCCGGCACCCCCGGCCCGCCCCGGCCCAGCGCCCGGGCCACCGCCTGCGCCCGGGTCAGCTCCCCGCCCCGCCGTACGCACTCCTCGTACCGCTCGTCGCCCAGCCGCTCCCGGGCGGTCGCCTCGCACAGCCGGTGCGGGGCGCCGAAGTGGACCGAGCCGAACAGCGGCAGCCCCACCGAGGGCCACATCCGCGCCGCCGCACCCTGCAGCACCGCCGCCTCCTCCGGATCGCCCTCCGCGGCCGTGACCAGCGCGAGCAGCTCCACCGAGAGCACCGACCCGAGCAGGTCGTCGAAGCCGTGGGCGCCGGACAGGCACTCGGCCAGCAGGGTGCGCGCCCCGCCCGGATCGCCGCCGGCCCAGGCCGCGTAGGCCAGCACGAACAGCGCGTAGGCGCGCGCCCACCGCTCCCCGTGGTCCTCGCACACCCGGCGCACGTCCTCGCACAGCCGCACCGCGCCGTGCAGGTCCCCCCGGAACGCCTGCGCCATGGCCAGCTCCACCCGGCCCATCAGCACGTTGCTGTTCAGCTCGCCGATCTCCTCGTACCGCGCCAGCGCGGACCCCAGCAGCGCCTCGGCACCCGCCATGTCGTCGCAGACCAGGGCGAGGCAGCCGGTGCGGTGCTCCGCGTACGCGACGGCCAACGGGTCCGCGACCCGCTCCGCCTCCTGCCGGCACTCGTGGAGGGCGGCCAGCGCGGGGCCCCTGTCCCCCTGGAGGACCGCGACGTAGCCCAGTACCCACAGTGCCTTGAGCCGGGGCAGGGCCCTGAGCCGTGGCTGCTCGCCGGTCCTCGGCCCGGCCCCGGACTCCAGGCAGCGCTCCAGCCAGCGCCGCCCCTCCGACAGCCGGCCGCAGCCCACCCAGCAGAACCACAGGGTGCCCGCCAGGTACTGCCCCAGACGGGCCTCGTCCGGGTCCTGGGTCAGGCAGAGCTCCAGAGCGGCCCGCAGATTGGGCAGTTCGGCCTCCATACGGGCCGCCACCTGCACCTGCCGCGGGGAGAACCAGTCCAGCTCGCACCAGGTGGCCAGCCCCACGTACCAGTCGCGGTGGCGGCGCCGCAGCCGTCCCGCGTCCCCCGTCGCCTCCAGCCAGTCCCGCCCGTAGGCCCGGACCGCGTCCAGCATCCGGTACCGCACCCCGGCGGCGGTCTGCTCGCGCATCACCACCGACTGCGCGATCAGCTCCGTCAGCACGTCGAGGATCTCGTCGGCGGGCAGCCCGTACCCGCCGCACACGTACTCCACGGCCTCCAGCTCGAACCGCCGGGCGAACACCGACAGCCGCGCCCACAGCAGCCGCTCCCGCGGGGCGCACAACTCGTGGCTCCAGCCGATCGTGGTGCGCAGCGCCCGGTGGCGCGGCAGGACGTCGCGCACCCCGCCGGACAGCAGGCCGAACCGGTCGGCGAACCGGTCCAGCAACTGCCGGGGCGACAGCGCCCGCAAGCGGCCCGCGGCCAGCTCCACCGCGAGCGGGATCCCGTCCAGGCGCCGGCACAGCCGGCGCACGTCCGGGTCGTCGACGACGGTCACGCCGTGGCCGCAGGCCCGGTCCGCGAGAAGTTCCACCGCCTCGTCCTCGCCGAGCGGCCCCAGGGGCAGCAGCCGCTCGCCGGCCAGCCGCAGCGGCCGCCGCCCCACCGCGAGCACCCGCAGTCCGGGCAACCGGCCCAGCAGGGCCGCCACCAGGTCGCCGCCCGCGTCCGCCAGATGCTCGAACCCGTCCAGCACCAGCAGTAGTTCGCGCCCGGCGAGCCGGTCGAGCAGCGTCTCGCGCGGCCCCCGCGCGGTGTGGTCGGTCAGACCGAGCGCCTCGACGACGGCGTGGCCGACCAGCTCCGGATCGCGCAGGGCCGCCAGTTCCACGCGCCACACGCCGTCCGCCGGTGTGCGACCCGCGGCCGCCCGGGCCGCCAGCCGCGACTTGCCGACCCCGCCGGGACCGGTCACGGTCACCAGACGCGCGGTGTCGAGAGCGCTCGCCAGCGCCGCCAGTTCGGCCCCCCGGCCCACGAACGCGTCGGGTTCCGCGGGGAGATTGCCGACGGCCCTGGAGCCGTCGCGGCGCTGGTCGTCTCGCATGGAACACGCAGCGTACTGAACCGTATTCACTCCGTACAATCGCTTCGCCCGCCGCTGGACCCCCCGCCGGGAATCCGGTACGGAGCCGCACCCCCGGCGCGATAGGCTCGGGACACTACTTTCTCGATGTTCAGGCACGTTTCAGGGAGCGGGTGCACAAGGTGTCCGGTGGAGAGGTGGCCGGGATCCTGGTGGCCGTCTTCTGGGCGATTCTGGTCTCCTTCCTCGCGGTGGCTCTCGCGAGGCTGGCCCAGACGCTCAGGGCGACGACCAGGCTCGTGGCGGACGTGACCGACCAGGCCGTTCCGCTGCTGGCCGACGCCTCCACGGCGGTGCGCTCCGCGCAGTCGCAGCTCGACCGGGTCGACGCGATCGCGACCGACGTCCAGGAGGTGACGTCGAACGCCTCCGCGCTGTCGACGACCGTCGCCTCCACCTTCGGCGGCCCCCTGGTCAAGGTCGCGGCCTTCGGCTACGGCGTGCGCCGGGCGCTCGGCGGCCGCAAGGACGGCGTGCCCGCCAAGGCGCCCCGGAGCGCCGTGATCGTGGGGCGAACCGTCCCGGGCGCGCGGCGGGAGAAGCGCAACGCCCGCGGGAAGAAGGACTGAGACCTAGCGATGTTCCGCCGTACATTCTGGTTCAGCACGGGCGTCGCCGCCGGTGTGTGGGCCACCACCAAGGTCAACCGCAAGCTGAGGCAGCTCACCCCGGAGAGCCTCGCCGCCACCGCGGCGAACAAGGCGCTGGAGACCGGCCACCGCCTCAGGGACCGCGCCGTCGGCTTCGCGGTCGACGTCCGCGACAACATGGCCCGGCGGGAGGCCGAACTCGAGGCGGCCCTGGGCATCCAGGACGCCCCCGGACTCCCCGCGCCGCGGCGCCACGCCGCGATCGAGAACGACCGCAGCACCACCGAGCACACCAACTCCCCCGAGTACGTGGAACCCACGACGTACTCGTTCGATCGGAATGAGGACCACTGATGGAGTCGGCTGAGATCCGCCGCCGCTGGCTGAGCTTCTTCGAGGAGCGCGGGCACACCGTCGTCCCTTCGGCGTCGCTCATCGCGGACGACCCGACTCTGCTCCTCGTCCCGGCCGGCATGGTGCCCTTCAAGCCCTACTTCCTGGGCGAGGTCAAGCCCCCGTTCCCGCGCGCCACCAGCGTGCAGAAGTGCGTGCGCACGCCGGACATCGAAGAGGTCGGCAAGACCACCCGGCACGGCACCTTCTTCCAGATGTGCGGCAACTTCTCCTTCGGCGACTACTTCAAGGAAGGCGCCATCAAGCTCGCCTGGGAGCTGCTCACCGGCGCCCGGGAGGAGGGCGGCTACGGACTCGACCCCGAGCGCCTGTGGATCACCGTCTACCAGGACGACGACGAGGCCGAGCAGATCTGGCGGGAGGTCGTCGGCGTGCCGGCCGAGCGCATCCAGCGCCTCGGCATGAAGGACAACTTCTGGTCGATGGGCGTCCCCGGCCCCTGCGGACCCTGCTCCGAGATCAACTACGACCGCGGCCCCGAGTTCGGTGCCGAGGGCGGACCCGCCGTCAACGACGAGCGGTACGTGGAGATCTGGAACCTGGTCTTCATGCAGTACGAGCGCGGCGAGGGCATCGGCAAGGACAACTTCGAGATCCTCGGCGACCTGCCCAGCAAGAACATCGACACCGGCCTCGGCCTGGAGCGGCTCGCGATGATTCTGCAGGGCGTGCAGAACATGTACGAGATCGACACCTCCATGGCCGTCATCAGGAAGGCCACCGAGCTGACCGGCGTCTCCTACGGGGACGCCCACGACTCGGACGTGTCCCTGCGCGTGGTCACCGACCACATGCGCACCTCGGTGATGCTCATCGGCGACGGCGTCACCCCCGGCAACGAGGGCCGCGGCTACGTGCTGCGCCGCATCATGCGCCGCGCCATCCGCAACATGCGGCTGCTCGGCGCCACCGGCCCGGTCGTCCGGGACCTGATCGACGTCGTGATCGGCATGATGGGGCAGCAGTACCCGGAGCTGATCACCGACCGCGAGCGCATCGAGAAGGTGGCCCTCGCCGAGGAGAACGCCTTCCTCAAGACGCTGAAGGCCGGCACCAACATCCTCGACACGGCCGTGTCCGAGACGAAGGCCGCCGGATCCGCCGTACTCCCCGGCGACAAGGCCTTCCTGCTCCACGACACCTGGGGCTTCCCCATCGACCTCACCCTGGAGATGGCCGCCGAACAGGGCCTGTCCGTGGACGAGGACGGCTTCCGCCGCCTGATGAAGGAGCAGCGGGAGCGCGCCAAGGCCGACGCCCGGTCCAAGAAGACCGGCCACGCCGACCTCGGCGCCTACCGCGAGATCGCCGACGCCGCGGGCGAGACCGACTTCATCGGCTACGCCGACACCGAGGGCGAGTCGACCGTCGTCGGCATCCTCGTCGACGGCCTGTCCTCCCCGGCCGCCACCGAGGGCGACGAGGTCGAGGTCGTCCTCGACCGCACCCCGTTCTACGCCGAGGGCGGCGGCCAGATCGGCGACACCGGCCGCATCCGGCTGGACAGCGGGGCCGTCGTGGAGGTCCGCGACTGCCAGAAGCCGGTGCCGGGGGTGTACGTCCACAAGGGCGTCGTCCAGGTCGGCGAGGTCACCGTCGGCGCCAAGGGGCACGCCTCCATCGACACCCGCCGCCGCAAGGCCATCGCCCGCGCCCACTCCGCCACCCACCTCACCCACCAGGCGCTGCGCGACGCGCTCGGCCCCACGGCCGCCCAGGCCGGCTCCGAGAACCAGCCGGGTCGCTTCCGGTTCGACTTCGGATCGCCCTCCGCCGTGCCGCAGACGGTCATGCTCGACGTCGAGCAGAAGATCAACGAGGTGCTCGCCCACGACCTGGACGTGCACGCCGAGGTCATGGGCATCGAGGAGGCCAAACGCCAGGGCGCCATCGCCGAGTTCGGAGAGAAGTACGGCGAGCGGGTCCGCGTCGTCACCATCGGCGACTTCTCCAAGGAGCTGTGCGGCGGCACGCACGTGCACAACACGGCCCAGCTCGGCCTGGTCAAGCTGCTCGGCGAGTCGTCCATCGGTTCCGGGGTGCGCCGTATCGAGGCGCTGGTCGGCGTGGACGCCTACCAGTTCCTGGCCCGGGAGCACACGGTCGTGAACCAGCTGACCGAGCTGCTCAAGGGGCGTTCCGCGGAGCTGCCGGAGAAGGTCTCCGCGATGCTCGGCAAACTGAAGGACGCCGAGAAGGAGATCGAGAAGTTCCGCGCCGAGAAGGTGCTCCAGGCGGCCGCCGGGCTCGCCGACGCCGCCAGGGACGTCCACGGCGTCGCCCTGGTCACCGGACAGGTGCCGGACGGCACCGCGGCGGACGACCTGCGCAAGCTGGTCCTCGACGTGCGGGGCCGCCTCCAGGGCGGCCGGGCCGCGGTCGTGGCCCTGTTCGCGGTGAACAACGGCAAGCCGCTGACGGTGATCGCCACCAACGAGACCGCCCGGGAGCGCGGTCTCAAGGCCGGCGACCTGGTCCGCACGGCCGCCAAGACCCTCGGCGGCGGTGGCGGCGGCAAGCCGGACGTCGCCCAGGGAGGCGGCCAGAACCCCGCCGCGGTCGGTGAGGCCGTGGATGCCGTGGAGCGCCTCGTGGCCGAGACGGCGAAGTAGGGCGGCCGCGATGCGAAGAGGACGCCGGCTCGCGATCGACGTCGGGGACGCGCGGATCGGGGTCGCCTCGTGCGACCCCGACGGGATCCTCGCGACCCCGGTCGAGACGGTTCCCGGACGGGACGTGCCGGCGGCGCACCGCCGGCTGCGGCAGCTCGTCGAGGAGTACGAGCCGATCGAGGTGGTGGTCGGTCTCCCGCGCTCCCTCAAGGGGGGCGAGGGGCCGGCCGCCGCCAAGGTGCGCGGCTTCGCGCGGGAACTCGCCCAGGGCATCGCACCGGTCCCGGTGCGCCTGGTCGACGAGCGGATGACGACCGTGACGGCCGGTCAGGGCCTGCGTGCCTCGGGTGTCAGCGCCCGGAAGGGACGCTCCGTGATCGACCAGGCGGCCGCGGTGGTCATCCTGCAGCAGGCGCTCGAATCCGAACGGGTGTCAGGCAGAGCTCCGGGCGAGGGCGTCGAAGTGGTCATCTGATCGCGATACGGTAACGTTCCGCGCGAAGCGGCGGTGTTCGAACAGCAGCCGCACGAAGAGAGGCGGTAGGGAGCCGGGTCTTCACTCCGCGTAACCGCCGCATCGCGGCTCTAGGGGACCGATGACTGAGTATGGCCGGGGCGAGGGCCCCGATCCGTGGCATCCGGACGACCCGTTGTACGGGGACGGCGGATGGTCGGGGCAGCAGCCCCACATGGGCCATCAGCATGCCTACGGTGCCCCGCAGCAGCCCGATCCGCAGCAGCCGTACGCACCGCAGCAGAACTCCTACGACGGTTGGGGGCAGGATCCGGGCGGAGGCTACGACGCGCAGTACCGGCATCCCCAGCAGACGTACCAGCACGACCAGCGGCAGTACCAGCACGATCAGCAGCAGTACCAGCAGCCCCACCAGGGCGGGCAGCAGTACCAGCAGCCACAGCAGTACCAGCAGCAGTACTACGCGCAGAGCCCGCAGCAGGCCCAGCAGCAGTACCAGCAGTACTACGGTGAGCCGTCCGCCGAGCCGCAGTACCAGCAGGGCGGCTGGGACGGCAGCGGCACGTACGCACAGGTGCGGTACCCGGACGATTCCGGCGACCCGTACGGTCAGCAGGCCATGGCGCACGGCGGCGAGCAGCCCGACTACTACCGGACCGCCGACGCGTATCCGCCGCCCGAGCCCCCGGCCCGGCGCCGGCCCGAACCGGAACCCCGCCCCGACTGGGATCCGGACCCCGACGCCGCGGAACACGCCTTCGCGGAGGGCGACCCGGACGGGGACGGCGAGGACGCGGACGGCGAGGACGCGGACCGCGAGCGGCTCCCGGAGGACGGGGAGCCGGGCAGCCGGCGCGCACGCGGCAAGGGCGCCAAGGACGGCAAGGGCCGCAAGCGGCGCAGCGGCTGCGCCTGCCTGGTCGTGCTGCTGGTGTTCGGCGGCGGCCTGGGCGGCGTCGGATACGTCGGCTTCAAGTACTTCCAGGGCCGGTTCGGCGCGGCCCCGGACTACGCGGGCGACGGCAACGGCGAGATGGTGACCGTCGAGATCCCCAAGGGCGCCGGCGGCTACGTGATAGGCCGCAAGCTGAAGGCGGCCGGCGTCGTCAAGAGCGTGGACGCGTTCGTCGCCGCGCAGCAGGAGAACCCCAAGGGCAAGACCATCCAGGACGGCATCTACACGCTCCAGAAGCAGATGTCGGCGGCCAGCGCGGTCGCCCTGATGCTCAGCCCCAAGAGCCGCGACAACCTGATCATCCCCGAGGGCAAGCGCAACTCCTGGGTCTACGCGGCCATCGACAAGCGCCTGAAACTCGCCGACGGCACCACCCGGAAGATCGCCCAGAAGGACTGGAAGGACCTCGGCCTGCCCTCCTGGGCCAACGACGACAAGGACATCAAGGACCCGCTGGAGGGTTTCCTCTACCCGTCCAGCTACGCGGTCGCCAAGGGCATGAAGCCCGAGGACGTCCTGAAGCAGATGGTCGCCCGCGCCACCAAGCAGTACGGGCAGTACGACCTCCAGGGCAAGGCGAAGGAGCTGGGCCTGGACGGCCCCCTGCAGGTCATCACCGTCGCGAGCCTGGTCCAGGCGGAGGGCAAGTACAAGCACGACTTCGACAAGGTGGCCCGCGTCGTCTACAACCGCCTCCAGCCCGACAACCGGGAGACGGTCGGCCGGCTGGAGTTCGACTCCACGATCAACTACCTCAAGGACCAGAGCACCCTGGACGTCGGGCGCGTCGCCGACCTGCGCAAGGTGAAGGACCCCTACAACACCTACAGCATCAAGGGGCTCACCCCGGGGCCCATCGACAACCCCGGCAAGCAGGCCCTGGAGTCCGCGCTGAAGCCGGCCACCGGCCCCTGGTACTACTTCGTGTCGATCAACGAGGAGAAGACGGTCTTCTCGAAGACCTACGCGGAGCACCAGAAGAACGTCGCCGAGTACGAGAAGGAACGGAAGCAGGCGCAGCAATGAGCAAGGCGAAGCGCGCGGCGGTCCTGGGCTCGCCGATCGCGCACTCCCTCTCCCCGGTCCTGCACAGGGCCGCCTACGCCGAACTCGGCCTCGCGGGCTGGACGTACGACCGGTTCGAGGTGAACGAGGCGGAGCTTCCCGGCTTCCTCGCGACGCTGGACGAGTCCTGGGCCGGCCTCTCCCTCACCATGCCGCTGAAACGTGCCGTCATCCCGCTGCTCGACGAGGTCGGCGAGACCGCCCGCTCGGTCGAGGCCGTCAACACGGTCGTCCTCACCGAGCAGGGCCGGAGGGTCGGCGACAACACCGACATCCCCGGCATGGTCGCCGCGCTGCGCGAGCACGGGGTGGAGAAGGTGGACGGCGCCGCGGTGCTCGGCGCCGGGGCCACCGCCTCCTCGGCCCTGGCGGCACTGTCCGGGATCTGCACGGGGCCGGTCACCGTGTACGTCCGCAGCGAGGCGCGGGCCGCGGAGATGCGGGGCTGGGGAGACCGGCTGGGCGTCGAGGTCCGCACCGCCGGCTGGGCCCGGGCGGCCCGCGCCTTCGAGGCACCGCTGGTGGTCGCGACCACCCCGGCGGGCACCACCGACGACCTGGCACCATCCGTGCCCGCCCGCCCGGGAACCCTGTTCGACGTGGTCTACGACCCCTGGCCCACCCCGCTGGCCGCGGCCTGGGCACGCCGCGGCGGTGTCGTCGTCGGCGGGCTCGACCTGCTCGTCCACCAGGCGGTTCTGCAGGTGGAGCGGATGACCGGGCGCGCCCCCGCGCCCCTGGAGGCGATGCGCGCGGCCGGGGAGCGGGCGCTCGGCGGCGACAGCCGCCAGGCCCCGCCGGCGGAGTGACGCCCTCCGCACGACGCCCGGCGGCCCCACCCGTGCCCGAACGTCGGCGGAGGTGCGGCGCCGGCACCGTCGGGGGTGTCCGATGGCTGGGACGGTGATCGGTCGCATGCCGGGGCATGGGAGGATTTGGGCAGGCGGGCCCGGGGCAGCACCCGGCCGCGCCGTCCGCAGGTCCAAGCGCGAGCAGAAGGAGCATCGTTGAGCAGGTTGCGCTGGCTGACGGCGGGGGAGTCGCACGGCCCCGCACTGGTCGCGACGCTGGAGGGCCTTCCCGCCGGTGTGCCGGTCACCACGGAGATGGTGGCCGACCACCTGGCGCGGCGGCGCCTCGGCTACGGCCGCGGCGCACGAATGAAGTTCGAGCGCGACGAGGTCACCTTCCTCGGCGGGGTGCGCCACGGCCTGACCCTGGGCTCCCCGGTCGCGGTCATGGTGGGCAACACCGAGTGGCCGAAGTGGGAGAAGGTGATGGCCGCGGACCCGGTGGACCCGGCCGAACTGGATGAGCTGGCCCGCAACGCCCCGCTGACCCGGCCCCGGCCGGGCCACGCCGATCTGGCGGGCATGCAGAAGTACGGCTTCGACGAGGCGCGGCCGATCCTGGAGCGGGCCTCGGCGCGGGAGACCGCGGCCCGCGTGGCGCTCGGCGCGGTGGCCCGGTCCTACCTCAAGGAGACCGCCGGGATCGACGTCGTCTCGCACGTGGTCGAGCTGGCCTCCGCCAAGGCCCCCTACGGCGTCTACCCGACCCCGGCCGACGTGGACAGACTGGACGCCGACCCGGTGCGCTGCCTGGACGAGGCCGCGTCGAAGGCGATGGTCGCGGAGATCGACCAGGCGCACAAGGACGGCGACACGCTCGGCGGCGTGGTCGAGGTGCTGGCCTACGGGGTCCCGGTCGGCCTGGGCTCCCACGTGCACTGGGACCGGCGGCTGGACGCGCGACTGGCGGCGGCGCTGATGGGCATCCAGGCGATCAAGGGTGTGGAGGTCGGCGACGGCTTCGAGCTGGCCCGGGTGCCGGGCTCGAGGGCGCACGACGAGATCGTCGCCACCGACGAGGGCGTCCGGCGCGCCTCGGGCCGCTCCGGAGGCACCGAGGGCGGCCTGACCACGGGTGAGCTGCTGCGGGTGCGCGCGGCCATGAAGCCGATCGCGACGGTTCCGCGGGCGCTGCGCACGGTGGACGTGGCCACCGGCGAGCCGACCCAGGCCCACCACCAGCGCTCCGACGTCTGCGCGGTGCCCGCGGCCGGGATCGTCGCCGAGGCCATGGTCGCCCTGGTCCTGGCCGACGCGGTGGCGGAGAAGTTCGGCGGCGACAGCGTCGCCGAGACCCGCCGCAACGTGCGCTCGTACCTCGACCACCTGCAGATCCGATGAGCGGGCCGCTGCTGGTCCTGGTCGGCCCGATGGGCGTGGGCAAGTCCACCGTCGGCCGGCTGCTCGCCGAGCGTCTCGGCGTGGGCTACCGGGACACCGACGACGACATCGTGGCCGCGCAGGACCGGACCGTCGCGGACATCTTCGTGGAGGACGGCGAGCCGGCCTTCCGCGCCCTGGAGAAGCAGGCGGTGGCCCGGGCGCTGGCCGAGCACGACGGCGTCCTGGCACTGGGCGGCGGCGCCGTCCTGGACGCGGACACCCGCGCCCTGCTGGCCGGCCGCCCGGTGGTCTACCTGTCGATGGACGTCGAGGAGGCGGTCCGACGCACCGGACTGGGCGCGGCCCGGCCGCTGCTGGCGGTCAACCCGCGCAAGCAGTGGCGCGAACTGATGGAGGCCCGCCGCCACCTGTACGAGGAGGTGGCCGCGGCGGTCGTGCCCACCGACGGCCGCGCCCCCGAGGACGTCGCCCAGGCCGCCCTGGACGCCGTGGAGTTGAAGGAAGCATGAGCAGCGAGGCAGTAACCCGGATCCAGGTCGGCCCGAGCGCGGGCACCGAGGCGTACGAGGTGCTGATCGGCCGGCGACTGCTGGGCGAACTCGCCGGGCTGATCGGTACCCGGGCCAAGCGGGTCGCCGTGATCCACCCCGAAGCGCTGGCGGAGACCGGTGACGCCCTGCGCGCCGATCTCGCCGGACAGGGGTACGAGGCGATCGCCGTCCAGGTGCCGAACGCGGAGGAGGCCAAGACCGCCGAGGTCGCGGCCTACTGCTGGAAGGCACTCGGCCAGTCCGGGTTCACCCGCACCGACGTGGTCGTCGGCGTGGGCGGCGGCGCCACCACCGACCTGGCCGGGTTCGTGGCCGCGACCTGGCTGCGCGGGGTGCGCTGGGTCGCCGTCCCGACCACCGTGCTCGCGATGGTGGACGCGGCGGTCGGCGGCAAGACCGGCATCAACACCGCCGAGGGCAAGAACCTGGTCGGCGCCTTCCACCCGCCCGCGGGCGTACTGTGCGACCTGGCGGCACTGGACTCGCTGCCGGTCAACGACTACGTCTCCGGGCTGGCGGAGATCATCAAGGCCGGTTTCATCGCCGACCCGGCGATCCTGGACCTGATCGAGGCGGACCCGCAGTCCGCCCGCACCCCGGCCGGCCCGCACACCTCCGAACTGATCGAGCGGTCGATCCGGGTCAAGGCGGAGGTGGTCTCCTCGGACCTGAAGGAGTCCGGCCGCAGGGAGATCCTGAACTACGGCCACACCCTCGGGCACGCCATCGAGAAGAACGAGCGGTACAAGTGGCGGCACGGCGCCGCGGTCGCCGTCGGCATGCACTTCGCCGCCGAACTGGGCCGCCTGGCCGGGCGCCTGGACGACGCCACGGCCGACCGGCACCGCACGATCCTGGAGGCGGTCGGGCTCCCGCTGCACTACCGCCACGACCAGTGGCCCAAGCTGCTGGAGACCATGAAGGTCGACAAGAAGTCCCGCGGCGACCTGCTGCGCTTCATCGTGCTCGACGGTCTGGCCAAGCCGACGGTCCTGGAGGGGCCCGACCCGGCGGTCCTGCTCGCCGCCTACGGAGAGGTCGGCCAGTAGGAACCGGAAGGCCCGGACCGCCCGATTCGCACCCCGCCTCGGGCACTTCGCGTCGTCCCCGGCCGTTCACCGATCGGTGGCCGGGGACGGTACGGTTCGACAGCGGCGGTGCGCGCCCGCCGCCAGCGCCCATCGCCAGCCCAGCAAGACGAGACGGAGTGGCACCGGATGCAGCACGCAGTGGGTTCTCCGCTGCCGCCGCCCCACCAGCCGGGGCACGGACCGGCCGTCGGCCGGCCGCCGGCCGCACACCACCCGGGAGCGTACGAGGGGTCCGGTCCGGTACCCCCTCCGCCACCGGGCTTCACCGGGGCACCCGGGCCCGGTCCCCTTCCCCCCGTGCCACCCGCCCCGCCGCGCGGTGCCCCGCCGCGCGTTTCCCCTCCGCACCCGTCGGCCCCGCCACCCGTTGAGGGCACCGGCCACGTGCCGCTGCCGCCGGGCGGTCCGGTCGGGGTGCCCGGCGCGCCGCCCGCCGCCCCGGAACCGGCCACCGCGACGCTGGCCGTCCTGCTCATAGGCCCGGCCGGCGCGGGCAAGACCAGCGTCGCCAAGTACTGGGCCGACCACCGCCGCGTCCCCACCGCGCACATCAGCCTCGACGACGTGCGCGAATGGGTCCGGTCCGGCTTCGCCGACCCCCAGTCCGGCTGGAACGACAACTCCGAGGCCCAGTACCGCCTGGCGCGCCGCACCTGCGGTTTCGCCGCCCGCAACTTCCTCGCCAACGGGATCTCCTGCATCCTCGACGACGCGGTCTTCCCCGACCGCCCCGTCGTCGGCCTCGGCGGCTGGAAGCGTCACGTCGGCCCAGGCCTCCTGCCGCTCGTGCTGCTGCCCGGGCTGGAGATCGTCCTGGAGCGCAACGCGAAACGTTCGGGCAACCGGCGTCTCACCGACGAGGAGGTCGCCCGCATCCACGGGCGCATGGCCGGGTGGTACGGCTCCGGGCTGCCGATCATCGACAACTCCCAGATGGACGTACCGGAGACGGCCCGGGTGCTCGACGAGGCGCTGGCGAGGTCGATAGCCAGCCCGCCGCAGTGGTGAGGCGCGCTCCGCGCCCTCGGCCCGCGCCCACGGTCCGCGCCCACGGTCCGCGCCCACAGTCCGCGCCCACAGTCCGCGCCCTCGGTCCGTGGCTTCCGTCCCCGCACCCCGTCAGTGATCGCCCCGGCGCGGGTTCGGGCCGGTGGGACCGCCGTCCGGGAGTCCGGGAGTTCCCGCCCGACGCCGGTGCGCGCCGCCGGCCGGTCCGCAGGCCGTTGCCCCGGTCGGGGGTGACCGGAGGCGGCCGGTCGACGGGCCGGCGGCAGTCCCGCGGCCCGTTCCGCGGGGCCGTGCGGCCGGTCCGTCCCGCCGCGCCCCGTGGACCGCGCTCCCGCCGTGTCCCCCGAACGGAACCCTCCCGACCGGCACGATCCACCCAGGACTTCTAGGCTCGTCTCATGTCAGAGGTGTACGAGGCCCGCCGAGCCCGCCTGCGGGAGCGCTGCGCCGCGGTCGGTACCGCGGCCGCGGTCGTCTCCAGGCCGGCCAACGTCCGCTATCTCGCCGGTGCCGCCCCACAGGGCTCCGCGCTGCTGGTCGGCAGCGAGGAGGACGTCCTGGTCTGTCCGGCGCCGCCGGACAGACGCCCGGTCGGGAGCAGCCCCGACCCCGCCCTCGGCACGCACGTCCTGCCCGGCCCCGGCGACCCGGTCGTGGCCGCCGCCGACCTGGCGGCGGGTCTCCGCATCGAGTCGCTCGCCCTGGAGGAGCACCACCTCACCGTGGCGCGGTACCGGGCCGTCCGCTCGGTCGCCCCCCGGATGCGTCCGTACGACCTCGGCGCGGCGGTGGAACAACTCCGGGTCGTCAAGGACGAGGAGGAGATCTCCTGCCTGCGCATCGGCGCGGAGATCGCCGACCAGGCCCTGGGCGAACTCCTGGAGTCCATCCTCGTAGGGCGCACCGAGCGCCATCTCGCCCTCGAACTGGAGCGCCGGCTCATCGACCACGGAGCCGAGGGCCCCGCCTTCGCCACCTCGGTCGCCACCGGCCCGCACGCCGGGCTCCGCGGCCACCGGCCCACCGACCGGCGGGTGGAGGACGGCGACTTCCTCTCCGTGTGCCTCGGGGCCGCCTACCGCGGCTACCGCTGCGAGATCGGCCGCACCTTCGTCATCGGCACCCAGCCCGCGGGCTGGCAGGTCGAGCTGTACGACCTGGTCTTCGCGGCCCAGCGGGCCGGGCGTGAGAGCCTGGTGCCCGGGGTCGCCTGCCGCGACGTGGACCGGGCGGCACGCCAGGTGATGGGCTCCGCCGGCTACGCGGAGGGCCTGCCTCCGCTCACCGGTCACGGGGTGGGACTCGAAATCGACGAGGACCCGCAGTTGACCCCGGCGGCCATGGGTAAACTGGACGCTTGTGTGCCGGTCACCGTCGAACCGGGGGTCCACCTCCCGGGCCGGGGCGGTGTCCGGATCGATGACACGCTCGTCGTCCGCCCGGAGGCGGACGGCGGACCCGAGCTACTCACCATCACGACCAAGGAGCTGCTCGCGCTCTAGCCCCGAGCTGGGTGCGTGGCACCGGGGTCGTCCACGTCAGTCCAGGAGATTCCGCAACCGTGGCTTCCACGAACGACCTCAAGAACGGCATGGTGCTCAAGCTCGAAGGCGGCCAGCTCTGGTCCGTCGTCGAGTTCCAGCACGTCAAGCCCGGCAAGGGCCCGGCCTTCGTGCGCACCAAGCTCAAGAACGTGCTCTCCGGCAAGGTGGTCGACAAGACCTTCAACGCCGGCGTCAAGGTCGAAACGGCCACCGTCGACAAGCGCGACATGCAGTTCTCCTACATGGACGGCGACTACTTCGTCTTCATGGACATGGAGACCTTCGACCAGCTGCACATCGAGCGCAAGGTCGTCGGCGACGCCGCCAACTTCCTCGTCGAGGGCTTCGAGGCCACCGTCGCGCAGCACGAGGGCGAGGTGCTCTTCGTCGAGATGCCCGCCGCCGTGGAGCTGAGCGTCGCCGAGACCGAGCCCGGCATCCAGGGCGACCGCTCCACCGGCGGCACCAAGCCCGCCACCCTGGAGACCGGCCACCAGATCCAGGTCCCGCTGTTCATCACCACCGGTGAGAAGATCAAGGTCGACACCCGCAGCAGCGACTACCTCGGCCGGGTGAACAGCTAACCGTGGCTGCCCGCAACACGGCCCGCAAGCGCGCCTTCCAGATCCTCTTCGAGGGCGACCAGCGCGGCACCGACGCCCTGACGGTCCTCGCGGACTGGATCCGGCTGTCCCGGACCGATCCCCGGCAGCCGCCGGTCAGCGAGTACACGATGCAGCTGGTCGAGGGCTACGCCGCGCGCGCGCAGCGCATCGACGAACTCATCGCCCAGTACGCCGTCGACTGGACGCTGGACCGGATGCCGGTGGTCGACCGCAACATCCTGCGGCTGGGGGCGTACGAGCTGATCTGGGTCGACGAGACCCCGGACGCGGTCGTCCTGGACGAGATGGTGCAGCTGGCGAAGGAGTTCTCCACGGACGAGTCGCCCTCGTTCGTCAACGGGCTCCTCGGGCGGCTGAAGGACCTCAAGCCCTCGCTGCGCCGCGGCGAGGAGGCGTAGGGGCCGAGGAGGCTCCGCCGGGGGCACGACCCCGCATGTGCCGGGGGGGGGGGGAGGGGGTGGGGGGGGGTGCGG
>NZ_JBJZOJ010000048.1:0-60017 GCF_047200655.1 Streptomyces sp. MS06 | reverse complement strand
CGCCCAGTGTGCGAGTGAGCAGCGTGGAGCGTCTCATGGTGCTTCCCTTTCTCCGATCCCATGCCCCACCAGGGGGCGACCTTCAGGGCTCTGCCGACCCGGGGAGGGGGGTGAAGCACCGGCGAACAGGCCGCCCACCAGTCTGTCTCTGATACGGAAGGGCGTAAAGGGGTGATCAGGGAGGGACGGGGCCCGGACGATCTGCAGTCCCATCCGGCGAACCATGCGGTCGTAGCACTAGCTGTCGCGTGTGCAGCGGCCCTTCGTCTCAGGTGCCGGGGGACGGCACTGGAGGGTGAAGTCAGCGGGGTCGGTGCTCAAGTAGCGGCCGATGCAGGCGTTCGCGGTGGTGCGTCCGTGCTCGGCACAGAAGGTGAGTGCGGCGCGGCCGTCTGCGAAGGGACCCGGTGCGTAGATCACCCAGTAGCCGGGGCGTAGTGAGGCGTAGTCGTCGCTGCGTAGGTAGAGGGCTTCGGGCACGGACGTACGGATACGGTGGAGGCGCTGGTCGCGGGCGGCGGTGCCCGATGAGACGGGTTCCGAGTAGAGCTGTGCGATCCAGCGGCCACTGTCTGCCGGGGCCGAGGACTGCTGAGTCATGCCCGCTGAGGGGAAGGAGGATGCTCGCGGCGTCGGGTCCGGGCTGCGCCCCGGAGTGTGGCTCGCCGGCGGAGTGTGAGGGGCCGGTGTGAGCGACGCGGGCGTGGTCGTGTCGACGTCCGGGCCGGCTGTCGGTGCGTTGTCCCTGTGCGTACGGGAAGTCAGCAGCAGCGCGGTCGCCGTGATGACGGCCAGCACAGCGGTCGCTGCGAGGAACGCCGGCGTACGACGACGAGTTGGCGTCCCAGGCTCGGGGACGTCCTGTTGTGTGGGTGTCGCCTGGAGTGCCGGGGCCGCTGTTCCTGCCGCCGCCATCGTCGACTGGGCCCAGCTCGGTGTGGTGCCGGCCTCGACCTGTGCGAGCATCGCGTCCAACTGCCCGGCGTCGGGGCGGGCCGCTGGGTTCCGCACGAGGAGGGACTGCAGGACGGGAGTCAGGGGTCCGGCGCATACGGGCGGGGGGACTGGCTCTTCGAGGACCGCGACCAGGGTGGCGGGCGTGGTCGCGCGGCGCAACGGGCTGGCGCCCTCCGTGCACATGTACAGGACCAGCCCGAGGGACCACAGGTCGGAGGCCGGGTCGTCGTCCCGGCCGCGGACGCGTTCGGGAGCCATGTACTCAGGAGTGCCGACGAGTTGATCGGTCGCGGTCAGCGCCGTCGCGCCCTGGAGGGCGGCGATGCCGAAGTCGGTTAGGGCAGCGGTGCCGTTGGGGCGGATGAGGACGTTCGCGGGTTTGACGTCCCGGTGCTGGATACCGGCGGCGTGCGCGGCGCGCAGGGCGGAGAGCAACTGGCGGCCGATGCGGGCCGTCTCTGCCGGGCTCAGCGGACCGGCTTCGATGCGCTGTTGGAGAGTGGTGCCGGGCACGAGTTCCATCACGATCCACGGGTGCGGCTCCGCCTCGATGACTTCGTACACAGTCACCACATGCGGGTTACTGAGCCGGGCCAGCGCTCTGGCCTCTCGCATCACCCGCTCCCGTACGGTGTGCGAGGTGTCCGCGTCCTGGCGCACTGCCTTGAGGGCCACCTCACGGTGCAGCACCGTGTCCCAGGCCCGCCATACGGTACCCATCCCCCCGCTGCCGAGCCGCTCGATCAGCTCAAAGCGCACGCCGACCCTGTCCCCCGGTGTCATGCGGGTCAGACTAGGACAACCAGTGACACCCCGGAAGCCGGTCCAGGATGAAGCACCGGGCGGAAATGGCGCAGGCACGTGAACATCGTCGGCATACCCGAGGGTGCTCGGGCGAGACCTACTTCAATGACCGAGTCAAGGCGACGGGCGCCGGTCGATGGTGTGGCCGGCACCCATACAGCCGAGGCCTTGAGCTCTGGCCTCATCCGCATCAAGTCGATCAACGGGGACCGTCGGCGCCGACCCAACGGTCCTACTCCTCGGCAGATCGTCCATGGAAGGCCGAAGTGGACCATCTGCCCACGCTGAGCCTCGCCGCACGTGGCCCGAGCGACGTGCGCACTCCACGAGCGGAGGACCGCACACCCATCCCGGGCACACCGGCACGGAAACCGAACCCCATCACGTACCCCTCTCCCCAGGAACAGTCCGGCACCCGGACGGGCCCTGTGAGGTCGGCTCGGCCGGCCCTCGGCAACGGGCCACGAGGAAGTGGCGCCGCATCCGGATCTTGTTCGAGCGGCAGTGGGTGATCGTCTGGCTTCGCGGCTACCAGCGGTCTTCGGATGCCGGGCACGATCCGCTGCGCCGCCGCCGATGTCGTACGTAATTCCGTACCGGCGTGGTACTTTTTTACGTACGAGCCAGACCGGGTGAGGAAGAGGAGGAGAGGAACCCATGACCATAAGCGCAAGCGAGGCTCGCCAGCGTCTCTACCCCCTGCTCAAGCAGGTGAATGACGATCACGCCCCCGTGCGGATCTCCTCCACGCAGGGAAACGCGGTCCTCATGTCCGAAGAGGACTTCGACGCCTGGCAGGAAACCATGTACCTCCTGTCCACGCCCGCCAACGCGTCCCGGCTGCTCGCCGCCGTCGCCCGCGACAGGGCCGGGCAGGAGCCCACCGTAACCACCACCGTGGACGAGCTTCGCGAGATGGCCGGAGGCTCCGGGTGAGGGACATCACCTGGGGCCCGGAGGCGTGGGACGACCTCACCTACTGGATGGGTCAGGACCGCAGGACGCTGCGGCGCATCGTCCGACTCGTCGTGGAGATCCAGCGCACCCCGGACGAAGGGATCGGCAAGCCGGAGCCCTTGAAGGGCAACCTGTCCGGCTACTGGTCACGGCGCGTGGATGACTCCAACCGCCTCGTCTATCGGTGGGACGACAAGGCAGTGAAGATCATCAAAGCCCGATTTCACTACAGCGATCACTGACCACACCGGCGGGCACGGATCGGGTGTGCCGCGCCGGAGCGCTGTGCGGGCGGGCAGCGGGTCATGGGGCTGGGTTCTGTGCGGTGGGGGACCGGGTGCGCGGTGACGCCCAACGGCCGGCTCCCTTCGTCGAGTCTTCTTCGGGGAAGGGCAGTTGATCGGCTCAGCTTCGTTCGTCCCACCCTGTGGTCGTCGGTATGCCGTTGCCGGTCTTCGGCGTCAAACGCGCCGCCTGGCTGCGCGGTTGAGGGAGGTGGACCGGTGCCCGAACGCGCCTGAAGGAGGCTCGCCGCTCCGTGGCACGGAAGCCGGATGATCAAGCATCTGGCACGCGACGACTGAGGGAACCGCACAGCAAGAAGGCCCGGGCCTCTGACCTGGGCCTTTGTCGTGGAGCGGGCGGCGTCGTTGGGAAGAGCTGCACGGTGGCCCGTACTCGTTCAGGGCGTACGAGCGGTCCATCAGGGGCAACGCGGTGGCGAGCCGGGGGCGCACATCGGCCAAGAACGGCTACACCACTTCAAGGGACGCCATCAGAGTCCGGCGAGGGTACCCCTGCGTACCCCGATTCCCCGCGAGTCCCCGCCCGTTCTGGCACGGCTATGGCACGGCCGTTCCTCGTCCCCTGGTCAGCCGGGGGCACCTTCCAGCGGAATGTGGTCGCGGTAGTACTCCGACTCCAACCACTCTTCCTTCACAAAGAGCGGGCGTGTCAGGAGCGCTTCCCCGGCCCGCTGCTCACGCAGAAGGATTCCGAGATCGGTCAAGGCGAGCGATGCGTCAGGGGTGTAAAGCACCCAGTTCCCGTGCTCGGCGGCGTGGTCCAAGAGGAACTGGTGGGCCCTTGCCGGATCGCTGCCTGCCAGCGGGAAGTCTGCCAGGAAGACTTGCGGACCGGCGACCGCATCCAGCGCGACGCATGCAAGCTTGCCCACGTCGTAGAACGCCTTCACGCCGCCCGGGAAGTCTTCCTGCTCGTACCGGCCGCCAACCCGTGCCTCCGGCTCGGAGACCAGTAGTGCCTCGGCGACCTCTGCTGGAGACATCCCGAACCGCAGCGGTCCCACGCCACCTTCGGCCCGCAGCTCCCAGCGCTCGCGCTCCACACTCGCGCTCATCCACTCCACCTCTACGTCTGACCAGCCCATATTCGTGTCCGCTGATGTGCAGACGGACCGATCGCAGTGCCCACAAATCTTGAGATCGGGTGCCGAGGTTATCCCCTGCACCCACCACCCACCCCAGCTCCCATCCCGTCCGCCGTCGACCCACACACCGTGGAGCGGGCGTGGTTCAGGGCGTCCAGGTGGAGCGCGCCACTGTACGAACGACCTGGACGCCCGGTGCCGTGTCTGCTCGGCTCTGCCTGGGTCGACGGTGGACGGGATGGGAGCCCCACGCACGCCACTACGGTCCCGCAGTGGGCAACGGCGCCCCTTCCATCCCGGTGCCGGCCGATCCCCCGCCGGAGGCATTACCTTGACCGCGGGCCGTGCTCTGAGGTGATCGCCTCATGGCCACCGGCTCTATCCGCATGTGGGCGCGCGTCGGCGCAGCGTGGGCGGAGCCGGGGCTTGATGGCCAACAAGAAGGGCAGGCGCCGGCCCTCGGCCTTGGAGCTAGTGGTGCGGTTGTGGTGCGGCGCCTGCCCACCGGTCTGGACAACAAAGAACCCCCGGGTCTCTGACCTGGGGGTTTCGCGTGGAGCGGGTGACGAGAATCGAACTCGCGCTCTCAGCTTGGGAAGCTGATGTTCTACCATTAAACTACACCCGCGTGATCTTCCGAGGCCCGCCGAGGGCGGTGTCGGAATGCCCGATCACTGTACCTCATGCGTAGCCCCCGGTGCTCAGGCCTCGGGGGCTGAGTGTGTTTCAGGGGGGTGAGCGGGCTGCGGGCGGCCCGAGTTGGGGCGTACGGTGGAGCGGACGGAGAGGGGCCGCGCGGGGTCGGAGCGCCGCCTGGAGGGCCGTCCCTTTCATCCCGTACTGTGGCCTTTCGTCGTCAGGGTTATGCCAGCCAGACGCGGCTCTTGGGGAAGGGACTGCAGGACTTGATGGAGCGCACCGTCGTCCGTTGTGCCGATGGGCACGTTTTCACCGCCACTTCGTTCCCGATGCAGCAGGCCGAGCGCCTCGGGCCCGGCCGGCTCATGCGATGTCCTCGATGTGCCCGGCTCCGCAGTGTGGTGCCGGTGAGCTTCGAGAGGCGTTAGGGGCGGTAGAGCGGCCCGTGGCCGTGGAGAAGCGGTAGAGCGGCAGCAGGGAAAGGTTGCTGCCGAGGCTGTGCGGGAGGCGTGCCCGGTCGCCGCGATTGTGGTGGCCGTGCACGCCTTGCGTATCCTCGGGGCGTGCTTCTCTCAGACAAGGACATCCGGGCCGAGATCGACGCCGGGCGGGTGCGGATCGATCCGCTCGACGATTCCATGGTGCAGCCGTCCAGTATCGACGTGCGGCTGGACCGCTTCTTCCGGGTGTTCGAGAACCACCGGTACCCCCACATCGACCCGTCCGTCGAGCAGCCCGATCTGACCCGGCTGGTCGAGCCGGAGGGCGACGAGCCGTTCATCCTGCATCCCGGGGAGTTCGTGCTGGCCAGCACGTACGAGGTCATCTCGCTGCCCGACGACCTCGCGTCCCGTCTGGAGGGGAAGAGCTCGCTGGGCCGGCTCGGTCTGGTGACGCACTCCACCGCCGGGTTCATCGACCCCGGGTTCTCCGGGCACGTCACGCTGGAGCTGTCGAACCTGGCCACCCTGCCGATCAAGCTCTGGCCGGGTATGAAGATCGGGCAGCTGTGCCTGTTCCGGCTCACGTCGCCCGCCGAGTACCCCTACGGCGCCGAGCGGTACGGTTCCCGGTACCAGGGGCAGCGCGGACCGACCGCCTCGCGGTCCTACGTCAATTTCCACCGCACCCAGGTGTGAGCGCGGAGAGCATCGCCGACATGAACGACGCCGTACGGGAGTGGATGGCCGGGGTCCGCCGCTGTCGATCGTGCTCAGCACCGGCGATACCGCCGACCGCACCATGCCGCCTGCGGCATTCCCGGCGCGTGGCCCCGAGCGGCGCGACCAGATCGCCGACCGGGCTCGCCGTGGCGGACCGGGCGGTCGATCTCCCGCATTCGACGCGCAGGCCTGTCGGGGCCGGGGTGTGGTCGAACGCTGCTTTGCGCCCTTGAATCAGTTCCGGGCCGTCGCCGGCCGGTTCGACAAGCCGGCCGCCCGCTGCCGTGCCGGCGTGCGGATCGCCTCATCGGCGCTGTGGCTGCGGGACACCGCGGACCGAACCGACCGTCGGGCGCGAGCGGCAGGATTCGCTACTTGGCCAGGTGGAAGTCCGGATGGCGAAGGCAGGCGGCCAGGAACTCCACGTCACCGACGTCCGGAACCAGCGGCCGGCGCCGTCCGTATCGTAGGGGACCCCGGCGGCGTTCCCCGGCAGGGAGGCAACCAGTGCCCTCGCCCTGGCGAGGTCCGCGTCGTTGTGCGTCTCGTCGCGCGGGGTCGGGTAGCCGAGGACGCATGGTCCGCGCTGATCGTCGGCAAGCTCCAGGACGAGCCCCACGGGTTCGGTCAACTCCGCCGGGCGATCCCCGGTATCACCCAGAAGATGCTGTCTCAGACTCTTCGCCGCCTCGAACGCGATGGTCTCGTCCACCGCGAAGTCCTCGCGCACCTTCGTCCGCCGCGAGTCGACTACTCCCTCACCGACCTCGGAATGACCGTCACCGAGCCCCTGGCCACGATGCGTGACTGGGCCGAGCAGCATCTCCCCGACGTCAAGGCCGCCCGCCGCCGATTCGACCGAGGCTAGCCTCTCCCCGGTAGTCGCCCCCCCGCAGCCTCCGGGGCAAGGACGCGCACCCCCACCTCCATATCCGCCCCGCCCTCCGCCGGTGCGCCGGTCGGCACCCGTGCGCCACACGGGAGCGCCACCGACCGCACACCCGCCCTGCCCCGCGGCGGAGTCGGGAGCCAACCCGCGCCCCCGCGGGCGGGCACAACACCGGCAGCACCAGCAAGCAGTACATCGAACGGAGCCTTGAAAGCGGCCCCCGTCGAGACCGAACCGAGTGCAACAGCGCTGGCCACGCACATGGCTGGGGCCATGTCAGGCCTCCAGGGGGGCACTGCACCATGGAGCCGATGCCTGGTGCACCCTGAACAGAGCCAGTAGCACAGCGAGTAGTTTTCCGGTCGTCCGCGGTCCGCCCCGCGGTGCAGGATCCGAAGCGTGATCGCAACGCCGCCCACCGGCGGTCGTGTCACGCAGAGCCAGCCGAGGAACCGACCAACCCTCCCGGGCGCAGGCGCGCCCCACTCGATTCTCGGGCCCCGCGCCACCGCCGTGACCCGGACACGTCCCTTCGACACCCACCGCGCCACCGCCGCGACCCGGACACGCGCGACATCCGGCAGGACCGGATCACCCCCTTGCAAGACCGCCAGACACAGACACCGGAAACAGAAAGCCGAGTGTTCACCGTGACAAACCCCCTACGCCGACACACCGGCAGACGCCTGGCCGCCATCGCCGTCGGAGCTCTTCTGGCGACGGCCGCGGGCCTGACCCCCCACGCGGTCACTCCCGCTCAGGCCGACTCCCGCATCGACGCATGCGGCACCGACACCCTGCACTCCCTCAACTGCGCCGAGATCAGAACCCCCTCCGTCGGCAACAGGAACCTCGACCTGTACCCGCCCGCCGGAGCCGGCGGCCTGCTGGTCGCCTACTGGGTACATGCCGCGGCCCCCTTGTGGAAAATCAGCCCGGACCACTCCGACGGAACGTTCACCCTCTACAACCGCGGCTACGGCAAGTGCCTCACGGCCGACGGCTCCCACGACCTCGCCGGCGCGCGCGACTGCACGGGCGCCAAGGCGCAGAAGTGGTACGTCACCCCCAGCGGGAACGTCAAGAACGGCGTCTTCCTGATCCGCAACGAGGCCACCGGGAAATGCCTGGACATCACGGGCAAACACCAGGACGGCGGGACCGTCCGGCCCGTCCACTGCACCGGAGCCCCCACCCAGCAGTGGATCATCGGGGCCGACAACCCGCGGCTGCCCGAGGCCGATCAGGGATCCAGCCAGCTTCTCCAGCTCGCCATCGAGCACGCCTCCATCAAGTGTGCCAAGGACACCAAGTCCTGCTCATGGAGCCAGGGCTCCATGAGCAAGGTCTACTACACGCCGAAAGGCTGCTTCGGTGCGCCCGTGGGCAACCACTCGTCGGTGCAGCAAAGGATGCAGCTGGCCGTCGAGACATCCAAGAGTGCGACCTACTCCATCGCCAACAGCGTGGAGGTCGCCGCCGAGACCGGTGGACTCACGGGCGCCCTGATTGGGAAAATCACCGTCAAACTGACCACCACCTACACTGCCACCTGGTCGCACTCCACGACGTGGACCAAGACCTACTGGCATGACGTGCCCCCGGGCAAGTGGGGATGGATCTGGCTCCAGATCCCCATGCGCAAGGTCACCGGCGAGTGGACCTTCGACGCCAACAGCAGCCTGGCGTGGACTGTCCCCGCCACCGTCGGTCTCATGGTCCAGGGGGCGGATCCCGTCATGGACTACGACGGCGGCGCAGAGCCGCCCAAGTCCTGCCTGCAGGGCTCCCTGCTGCCGCAATCGTGAAGAAGCCGGAGGAGCGAGCACCATGCTGACGGAGTACCCCCGTCCGGCAGCAAGGCCGCCCGGCCCCTTCGGGGGTCGCTCCACCGGCTCGGCCGCCGCCCGCCTCTCGGCGGGCGGCGCGCCACCACCGGCAGCGCCCTTCACACCCTCCTCTGCAACCACAGGGCCACCTGGACACATCGGGTGAAGCCGAGTTTGTGCAGGATGTCCTGCACGTGCCCCTGGGCCGTGCGCGGGGAGATGACCGGCCGGCGGCGATCTGCCGGTCGGTGAGACTCTCCCGGATGAGTTGGGCCACCTGGCACTCACGCCGGGTCAGCACGGTCGCTCCGACCGGTTCGGCACATCGCCGAGGACGGCCGCCCGGTCGAGGCGCAACTCCTGGCCGGACTGGCGCTCCGAGCAGCCCCTACCCACCTCAGCGAGGAGGTCTCGGACTGTCCATCCCGGCGGTTCGGCCGCGAGGGCTATCGCGCCGCGCTTCTCTCCCGCAGCCGTCAGCGGCTCGACCGACTGGTGACCACCCTGGCCGACGAGGGCGTCGAGGCCGAAGGCTTCACCGCCGATGTCACCCGCCCGGACGAGGTCGTCGACGCGCTCGCCGGTGCCCGGTCCCGTTTCGGCGGCATAGACGTACTGGAGTACTCCCCGGCACCGCATGCACCCGGCGAGGGGATGGACCAGGTCGGGGCGCTGGAGGTGACGCCGGAGACCATTCAGCCCCAGTTCGAGCGGATCCTGTACGGGGCGGTGGCCGCCGCTCGTGCCGTGCTGCCGGACATGCTTCAACGGGGCAGCGGAACCGTCCTGCTCACCACCAACGCCTCCGCCTCACTCCCGCTCCCCCCGCTGGCCAACGTCGGCATGGCGGGCGCGGAGCTGAAGAACTGGGCGCAGAATCTGCACGCGGTGGCTTCCGACCGCGGTGTCTACGTCGCCCATGTGGTGCTGGCGACCTTCATCGGCCAGGGCGGCCCCGAGACGCAGCCGGACACCATCGCCGACCTGTACTGGGATCTGCACCCGACGCGGAAGGGGCCCGAGCACCTCTATCCCCCACGTTGAGACCACGCGCCGTGTCCGGGGGGTGGGGGCCCGCGTCGAGACCGCGCGTGTCGGGCGCGGGCGTCCTGCTTCGAGGTCCTTCGTGTCCGGGCCTCCCGGGATGTCGGATCCCCCGGGCCGGCGGGGTTCTCAGGGCCGGCCGGGTTCTCAGGGCCGGCGGGGCCGCCGGGCCGACTGGGCCGGCCCGGCACACGAGAGGGGCTTCCCTGCGACGCGGGAAGCCCCTGGGTGCTCGGCCGGGGCCGCCCGCCGCTCGGCCGGGCCCCGTGGACCGCGCTGCTCAGAAAGTGCCGAGCTTCACGATCGACAGCAGGGCGATCAACTGGATGGACGCGGCGCCCAGCGCCTTCGGCCACGGGAGGTCGTGGGAGCGGGCGACCATGCGCGTCAGCAGGAAGCCCGCGGCCACCCAGGTTGCCCAGCCGAGTGCCTGGACGAAGCCCGCGTCGCCGCCCGCGAACATCGCGAAGACCAGGCGCGGGGCGTCCGTGAGGGACATGATCAGCATGGACAGGCCCACCGTGGGCTGCCAGGAGCCGTCGCCGCCCAGCTGGCGGGCCAGGGTGTGGGTCACCGCGCCCAGGACGAACGCCGACACCACCATCGCCACGGCCGTGATCAGGACGATCGGGACGGCGTTGGCGAGGGTGGCGTTGATCGCGTCCGAGCGTGCGCCGTCGAAGCCGAAGACGGCGAGCAGGCCGTAGAGGAAGGTGACGATGAGGGCCGGGCCCCACATCGTGTGGTCCCGCATACGGAGGAACGTCTGGTCGGGGGAGAGGACGATTCCCCTCAGCAGTTCCTTCCAGTGCAGGCGCGGGCCGACCGGGGCGGCCTGGGCGGCCGAGCCCGCGTGGTAGGTGCCGCCCTGGCTGTATCCGTCGTCGTAGGGGGCCTGGTCGTCCACGGAGAACGCCTGGGTGTGGCCCGGGTTGTTGGCCGCGTAGGGGTCCTGGACTCCGGACGGGCCCCCGGTGTGCGGGGCGGGACCGTCGCCGAAGTACTCGGGCTCGCCGTGCGCGCCTCCGCCGCGCCCGCCTCCGCCGTTCGGCTGCGGCCAGGAGGCGGCCGGACGTGACGGACCCGCAGGTCCGCCGCCGCCGTACTGCTGGTGCCGGTGCTGCGCCTGCCGGTACGGGTGCGGCGCCTGCGGGTATCCGGGTGGCGGTCCCTGCGGCACCGGCTGCCCGTGCGGGGGCTGCTGCTGCGGTCGCGTCTGTGCGGCACGGTCGTTCCGACCGCCGCGTCCCATCCTGAATGCTGCCACGCTCTCGAACGTACCTGGTTCCGGGGCGCGGTGCGCCGGACGGCCGTCGGCGGGGTCGGCTTTGGCGCGGACCTGTGACATCACCCGATCAGAGGGGCGCGGGGACCCTTTTCGGGGCGGTGGGGTGACTGAAACGGGCGCCCGGACCCGACCCGCGCCGTTCCGGCTCGGCCCGCCCGGTGCCGGGGACCGGCCCCACGGGCGGACGGGGGCGGGCAGGATGGGGGCATGAGCGTAGTCAAGATCAATGTCCTGACCGTTCCCGCCGAGCAGCGGGAGATGCTGGAGAAGCGGTTCGCCTCGCGGGCCCACGCCGTGGAGAACTCCGACGGCTTCGAGTGGTTCGAGCTGCTGCGCCCCGTCGAGGGCACCGAGCAGTACCTGGTGTACACGCGCTGGCGGGACGAGGAGTCCTTCCAGGCGTGGATGGAGGGGCCGATGCAGGCCGCGCACCAGGGCGGCGGCGGGAGCGGGGAGGGGGCGGGGCGTCCCCGCCCGGCTGCTTCCGGCTCGACGCTGTGGTCGTTCGACGTGGTGCAGCAGGCGGGGCCGGGGGCCGAGGAGGCGTAGGGCCCGGCCCCGCCTGCTACGACGGCGCCCCCGACCCCTCTGTGGGGTGTGGTCTCAGTTGATGAGGCGGGGGGCGCCGACGTCTGCGGCGGTGCTTTGGAGGCCGTGGGTGGTGAGGATGTGTGCGAGTTGACCGTTGTTGTGCAGGGTGGCGATGTCGTCGTTGATGGCCTTGACCATGTCGGGGTGTCCCTTGGGCATGGGGAAGGTGGCCTGTGCGGCTTCGATGGAGGCTTTGACCTTGTCGAAGGGCTGAGCCTTCTTGATCTTCAGTCCCTTGTTCTTGGTGGTGTAGACGGCTGAGCCGTAGCTGTCGACGCAGACGTCCAGGCGGCCTGCTTGCATGTCCTGGTAGCAGTTGACGCTGGATGCATAGGTCTTCAGCTTGCTTCCGAGGTACTTCTTGAGGTCGGCGACCCACAGGTAGCCCTCGGTCGTTCCGACGGTGAGTTTCTGGGTCTTGAGGTTCTGTATGGAGGCTGTGCCCTGCTTGGAGACGAGTGCCATGTCGTCGAGGTAGAGGGGGGCGGAGAGATCGAGGGCCTTGGCGCGCTGCGCGGTGCGGTACCAGTCGCCGGCGGCCAGGTCGGCTCGGCCGGCCTGTGCGGTGGGGATGACGGCGGCTGCGCCGGCGGCCTTGACGGACAGGGTGCGGCATTCCATCTTCGCGATGGCTTTGAGGATGTCCCCGTCGACGCCGACGAGGTCGTCGCCTTCGATCTTGGTGAACGGTGGGATGTCGAAGCTGACCACGGTCAGGGTGTCGGGTCTCATGGTGGTGAAGGTGTGCCGGGGTGTGCAGTTGTCGCTGGCCGCCTTTGCCGGGGACGAGTCGTTCGCGCATCCTGCGAGCGAGGCGATGGCCAGGAGTGCGGCGGCTGCCGAGGCCGGGAGTCTGTGGTTCATGGGTCTTCCTGGTGCGTGGAGGTGGGGTGGGTCGCTTGCTCTTTCGATGTCCGCGTTCCGGGGTTGAGGGGGTGGTCCCTTCGGCGGAGTGAGGGCGGCATGAGGGTGGGTGTCTGTGCGGTCGGTACCTTCCGTGGGGTGGTGCAGGTCGGTCTGGTTTCCTGCGTGGGGCCGGCGGGCGGGTGTGTGGTGAGGGGTCAGGTGTGGCGGGCCAGGCGCCGCTCGACGTGCGCGGAGAGCCAGCTTGCGGGGATGGTGAGGGAGACGTACATGAGGCCGGCGAGCGAGAGGATGCTGAGGTACTTGAACGTGGAGGATCCCGCCGAGTAGGCGGCGTGGAGCAGTTCGGGGACCGCGATCGAGTAGGCGAGGGAGGTGGTCTGGAAGATCAGGATGGCCAGGCCCATGAGGGCTGGGACGGCGACGCGCAGCCCTTGCGGGATCACGATGTGGCGCAGTGCGGACGGTCGGCTCATGCCGAGTGCCGCCGCTGCTTCCAGTTGGCCCTGCGGGACCGATTGCAGGCCGCCGCGGATGATCTCGCTTGCGTAGGCGCCGGTCGTCAGGGCGAGGGCGAGTGTTGCGGAGAGGAATGAGGTGAGGGAGAGCCCGTGTTCGGGTAGCCCGAAGTAGACGATCTGCAGCATCACCAGGGCTGGTGTGCCGCGCCCGATTTCCACCAGGACGATGACCGGGTAGCGCAGCGGCCGGGTCCGTGAGGCCGATCCGAGGGCGAGGAGGAGCCCGAGCGGCATCCCGAGCGCGAGGCTGCCGCCGACGAGTTGGACGCTGGTGGCGAGACCGTCCAGGAGTGAGGGGAAGGCGTCCGCCCAGTCGGTGAGGAGAGTCATCGGGCCACCCTTGCCTGCAGGCGCTTGTCGAGGGAGCGGGACAGCGCCGCGCAGAGCGCCGACATGACGATGTAGACGACGGCTGCGGCGAGGAACGGCTTGATTGCGTCGCCGGTGTCGCGCGCCCGTTCGTTCGCCCAGTAGAGGATCTCGGTGACGCCCAGTGTGAACGCGACCGAGGAGTCCTTGAAGAGTCCGATGCCGTAGGTGGCCGTGGCCGGCACGCAGATGCGCAGGACCTGGGGGGCGATGATCCGGCTGATGATGGCCGTGGTGCTCATGCCCAGTGCCCTGGCCGCTTCCCACTGCCCGGGGTGGATGGCGGTGAGGCCGCCTCGGTAGATCTCGGCCATGTAGGCGCAGGAGATCAGCCCCATGCCGAGGATCGATGCTCCCAGCGGGCTCATCGCGGGCAGCGAGGTTCCCAGGCCGAAGTAGATGATGAACAGCCACACCAGGGGCGGGATGCCCCGGAAGATCTCGATGAGGGTGCGGGACAGGGCGCGCGGCAGCGATCTGCGGGACGTGCGGGCGGCCACGAACGGAAGGCCTCCCACGATGCCGATGCCGAGGCTGGCGCCGGTCAGCAGCAGGGTCAGGGGCACCCCTTTGAGGACGGTGAGGAAGAGGTCAGACCCCATCGCGGTCCACCGCCCTGAGGAACTGCCGGGTCCGCGCCCGGGTGGGTTCGTCGAAGACGTCGCCGGGTTTGCCCTCTTCGAGGACGGCGCCGTCGGCCATGACGACGAGGTGGTCGGAGACATCTCGCGCGAACTGCATCTCGTGGGTGACGACCACCATCGTCATGCCCTCGTCGGCGAGTTCCCGCATCACGGTGAGGACTTCGAGGCCCAGTTCGGGGTCGAGTGCGGATGTCGGCTCGTCGAAGAGCATCACCTCGGGGTCGAGCGCCAGGGAGCGGGCGATGGCTATCCGCTGCTGCTGTCCTCCTGAGCAGCGGTTGGGGTACTGGTCGGCCTTGTCCGCCAGTCCGACGCGTGCGAGCAGTGCGAGCCCTCGCTCGCGTGCCTCCTGCGGGCTCCGGCCGAGCACCTGTTCCTGCGGGAGTGTGATGTTGCGCAGCACGTTCAGGTGGGGGAAGAGGTTGAACGACTGGAACACCATGCCCACCACGCTGCGAAGCCGCGCGAGGTCCCTGGTCTTGATCTGGTTGTCGGCGTCGATGCGGGTGCCCGCCACGGCGATCGTCCCGCTGTCTGGCCGTTCGAGCAGGTTGACGCAGCGCAGCAGGGTGCTCTTCCCCGCGCCGCTCGGGCCGATGATGGCGGCGACCTCGCCTTCGGCCACGGTCATGGACACATCGTCGATGACGGTGTGGTCACCGAACTTCTTGACGACGTTGCGAAGTTCGATGGCGTTCTTCTTGCTGAGCAATGTTCCTGTCTCCGTTGTGGGCCATCCGTTCGACGGCGGCCGGCCCGGAGTGAGGTCCGGGCGTGGCGGACGGGCCTGCCGACCTCCCCCTTTCTTGATCTGAGGTGTAATACCTCACTGAGGATCGAGGGCCGGTCGGCCACTGTCAAGAGTCCTGTGTTCAGGTCATGGGAAAGAATGCGCAGCGGCCGCCCCGGTGTGCAGGCAGGCCGCGTCGGGGGTCAGGGCCGGACGGTGCCCGGTGCGGTGGCTGCGGGGACGCTGTACGCCGGTGTCACAGGCCGTCCTCCGCCTTGCCGGCCCAGATCCCGCGGCTGTGCACGAGGTGTCTGCGCATGAGGTCGGCGCAGAGCGCGTCGTCGCCGGACATGAGGGCGTCCACGAGGGCGATGTGCTCGTCGCCGGACTGCGCGAGTTCCCCCTGGTCCGCCAGTTTCTGAAGGCCGTGCATCCTGGCCTGGTCGCGCAGCTGGCCGACCATGGCCACGAGTCGGCGGTTGTGCAGCAACTCCAGCAGGCCGAGATGGAACTGGCGGTCGAGATCCAGGAAGGAGACGAGTTCCCCTTCGCGCGCGGCGCGGGCGAGCTGCTCGGCCAGTTGCCGGAACGGTGCGAGGGGCGCCTTGTCCGAGAGCCGAGCGACCTCGGCCGTGGCCGGGACCTCCAGCATGGTGCGCAGCAGGAAGATCTCGTCCAGGTCGTGCTCGGTGAGTTCCGGCACCCTGAAGCCCCGGTTGCGGATGATCTCCACCATGCCGGCGTTGGCGAGGTCCATGACGGCTTCGCGGACCGGTGTGACCGAGACGCCCAGCTCCGCGGCGACGTTGATCACGCTTTCTACGCGCCCGGGCTCGATCTGCCCGAGTGTGATCCGGATCCGCAGGGCCTCCCGTGCCTGCTGGCGCAGGCTGACCGACTTGAGCTGCGGCTTGTGCGCGGGCTTCGCTTCCGGGCGAGAAGTAGTCACGCCTTATGCATAACACGGAACATCCAGGCGCCCCAGGGGCGCACCCTCGCGCTACTCCTTGCCGCATTACCTAAGGTGTAATACCTTACTGGGGTTTTCTCCTGGACGAGTCGGTCGAGGAGCCCGACGAACACGATGCGGAGTGCCATGACGACCACGACCGTCACAGAACGCGAGATCCGTGAGGCCGTGACCATGAAGGAGGCGATCGACGCCGTCCGCGACGGATTCATCGACCTCGCGGGCGGCATGTTCGAGATGCCCACCCGCATAGCGCTGAACGACGGCCAGTTCCTGGTGATGGCGACCCGCCACCGTCCGACCTCCTCCGCCATGATCAAGACGCTGAGCGTGAACTTCCGGCGCACACCCGCCATCACCGGCATCGTGGTGTGGAGCGAGGCCGGCCGCCCGGACCAGCTGGTCGCCGACGCCGGGCCGGTCACCGCCCTGCGCACCGGGGCAGTGGTCGGTGTCGCCACCGACCTCCTCGCCGCCCCCCAGGCCGACCGGCTCACCCTGATCGGCGCCGGCGGGCAGGCCCCGGACCAGGTCCGCGCCGTCCACGCGGTCCGGCCCCTGCGCCGACTGACCGTGGTGGACACCGACCCCCGGCGCGCCCGGACGCTCCTGCAGACGCTGGAGACCGAGCTGGCGGGGGTCGACCTCGACACCGCAACGGACGCCGACCACGCTGTCTCGGAAGCCGATATCGTGTGCTGCGCCACCCCGGCGACCCAACCCCTGTTCCAGGCGTCGGCGCTGCCCGCCCGCGTGCATGTCAACGCCATCGGAGCGTTCCGCCCCACCATGCGCGAACTGCCCGACGACCTGCTCGCCGACAGCCGCGTCGTCATCGACGAACTCGATGCCGTGCTTCAGGAATCCGGCGAGATCATCCACGCCCTCGAAGCCGGTGCCATCACCCAGGACTCGCTTGCCGAACTCGGCCACGCACTCACCGGCCCGCCCGTACCGCACGGCGGGCGGACCGTGTTCAAGACCGTCGGCGTCGCCACGCAGGACTGGGCCGTCGCACGCCTCCTGGCCGACAAGTTCCTCCACTGACCCCCACCCCGCCCAGGGCCGCCCGGCCACCGAGAACCCCTGACAAGGACGATCGACAACGATGACGGACAGCGCAGTGATTGTGGGCGCGGGCGTGGTCGGACTGGCCACCGCCCACCGACTCGCACAGGACGGTCTGGCGGTCACCGTCGTCGAGGCCGCCCGCGGCACGGCGGCTTCAGCCTCCGTGCACAACGCCGGATGGGTGGTCCCGATCATGTCGGCCCCTGTACCGGCACCCGGAATGCTCGGCAAGGCCGCCCGCTGGATGATCCGCAGGGACAGCCCGCTGTACGTGCGGCCGTCCCCGCGCCCCGAACACGTCCGCTTCATGGTGAACATGCTGCGCCGCTGCAACCCCCGTGACTTCGAGTACGGCGTGCAGGCCTTGGTCTCCCTCAACGCGCGCACACTGGCACTGTTCGACGCCTACGAACGCGACGGAGTGGACTTCGAGTGCCACCGCACGGGCCAGCTCATGGCGTTCACCACGCAGCAGGCCCTGGACGGCTACCGGGCCGACATGGCCTCGATGGAGCGCATCGGGCACACCGCCGAGCCCCTAACCGGTGACGAGCTCAGAGACCTCGAACCCGCCCTCGGCCCACAGGTGCACGCCGGCCTGCGCTGCCCGCAGGAACGGCATCTGGACCCGGCCGGCCTGGTCGCCGGCCTCGAGCATCGCTGCCGCGAACTCGGCGTCCGGTTCCTGCGCGGGCGCCGCGTCACCGACATCCGCTTCCGCGGCACCGAAGCCTCGTCGGTCCTCGCCGGGGGCGAGGAGATCCCCGGCACCCACTTCGTCCTCGCGGCGGGCGTACACACCGCCGCTCTGGCCCGACTGGCGGGATTCCCCCTGCCCATCCAACCGGGCAAGGGCTACGGCTTCGACGACACCTCACAAGCCGTCGAACTGCGCCACGCCGTCTACCTCGGCGAGGCGAAGGTGGCCGTCACCCCCCTGCGGGACCGGCTGCGCTTCGCCGGGACGATGGAGTTCGGAAGCTTCGGCGCGGCCATCGATCCTCGTCGCCTGCTGGGCATGGCCCGCTCCGCCCGCACCTACCTGCCCGGCTTCCCCCCGTCGGCACCCGAACAGAGCTGGTCCGGACTGCGCCCGATGACCCCCGACGGACTGCCCGTCGTCGGGCCGCTGCCCGGCACGGACAACGTGCTCGTCGCCAGCGGTCACTGCATGCTCGGCGTGACCCTCGCGCCGGTGACCGCGGACCTCATCGCCACGGCCATCGGCGCGGGCCGCCACGGAGCCGACACGTCCGACATCGCCCTCCCCTTCGCGCCGCAGCGCTTCGCCCCGCGCCGGCGCCGCGCGGCGTCCACACGAACCTGACGCCACCACCACCACCACCACCGGTTCCGTCCGTGCCACGACGCGGTGGACGAACAGCCCGGGGCACACAGGCCACGCCCGTGTGCCCCGGGCTGTTCTCGGGGACGAGGTCGGGACCGGGCCGACGTCGTCGAGGCCTCCCCGTCCGCTTGATCGGATACGACAGCCGCTGCGGACGATGTGCAATCCGCCCAGTGACTTCCCTTCGCCGGCAGCACGCCGCCCATGGCTGCCGCCCCTCCCCTTGAGAAGCTGCTCCCATCGCGGCAAAGCCGCGCGAGGCGGTTCCCCCATCCGAGGAGGGGCCATGAGAAATCGCCGATCTCGGTTCGTTGAAGCACCCGCGGTCCCTCCTGGTCACGATCTTCCTGTGGATGCCTCCGTGGTCCGGCCCGCTCCGGCCGACGCCCCGGACCGGGCGACTTCTCACCAGGCACTGATCTCCCTTCCGGCCGCCGATGGCCATGTACGGACCGCTCGCCGGTTCGCCTCGCGCGTGCTGAGCCACTGGGGCATGGGTTCGGATGACCGAAACTCCGTCGTCCTGATCATCAGCGAGCTAGCCACCAACGCCTCACGGCATGGGCGTTCGGAGATGACTGTGATGCTGGCCCTGTCCCAGGGGATGTTGAGCATTGCGGTTTCCGACAGCGGACGCCCCTGCCCCACGGCCTCGCGGCTGGTGTGCAATGATCCGGACGAGCACGGCCGCGGGCTCGACATCGTCGAAGTCCTCTCCCACTCCTTCGCCATACGGGAGACGGACAACGGCCGCCGTGTGGATGTCGACGTGCTGCTCACCGACCTGGAGGCATGAGCAAACTCGACATCGCGTTCACGGAGAACCGGTTCCCGCTCCGCCGTACGACGGGCGTCTTCCCCTTCTCTCCCCAAGTGCGGCCGGTGACCTGGTCGGCGAAGAGGATCTCACCGCCTTCGGCCGTCACCTTCGGTGGCGGCTTCGGGGACCCCGCCGAGCGTGACGTCGAGGCGATCCGCGCCGACGTGCTCGACGGTCAGGTGCCAGCAGCACGCGCGGCCGAGTTCTCCTCGATACCGCGCCGGGGCTTGGTCGTTGTGACGTGTCAGCCCCTGTCTGGCAGCACCGCATAGCAGGCAAGGTGAAGGGCCAACCGCTGATCGGGATGGTCAAGATCGATTCCTCTCGCCCTGATCCGCTCCACCCGACCGAGCACTGTGTTGCGATGTACGCCGAGCCGGGCGGCGGCCTGGCTGGTGGAGTTCGAGCAGTCCAGCAGTGCGGCCAGCGTGATGACCAGCATCGTCCCGTCAGGTGCTGTGAGCAGGTCACGCAGGACGATGCGGGCCGCGTGCCGGAGGTCTCGTTGGGACAGTGCGGCAAGCATCACCTGGTAGCCGAGCTCGTCGAATGAGCGGACCGTCCCATGGCCCTGCCGCACTGTTACTGCGGCTGCCAGCGCCGCCTGCGACACAGACTCCCGCAGCCCTTGGGGGCCCTGCGCAACGCGTCCCACACCGCCGCTCAGATGGACAGGTGAGCGCATCTGGGTCAGCACCCGCCGCAAGGCCTTCGCCGTTGTCTGCTCATCGATGTGGTCCCCGCTCCACCAACTGACCCACCCCGTGTCCCAGGGCACGAGAGGCAGGTCTGCCACGGTCTCCTGCCAGGCGGAGACGACACCAGGGCCGGAGACGGCGGTGTCCAGCGTGGAGTTCGACCGCAGGAAGACCGCCACATGTCGTCCCTCGACACGCCAGCCGAACGGGCCCTCGGCCAGAGCCTGCGTCTCCTGGTCCTGTGCAGTGGGGCCTTGACGCGTCGTTTCCTGGACAGGACCGGAGGGCGCGCGGAGCAGGGTGCCGAGCGCCACTCGTCCACGCTCGGAATCGTGCACCGCGCTGATGTGGTCCTTGGCCACCGCAGCGCCCAGCGGCGCGCGTGCCAACCGCAGAATGAGATGTACCGTGTCGGCCCATGACCGCGACGGCGGACCGGCTACGGCTGCGACGAGGTCGCCCCAGCGATGGCCCTCGGGGTCGGGCACGTCCACCCGCACCGCGTGTTCGCTGTCGGCGGCGGAGGCCCGACCGGCCAGTACACGGCCGTCCGGGGCCACGAGCGCGACGGAAACTCCTGGGACCTCCGAGTTCATGACGCCGACGATGCTACGGACGCTGCTGCGCTCGGTGAAGAGCTCCGCGCAGTGTGCCGCGAGCCGTGCTCGGGCGGCTTCGGGGCTGGCGATGGCCGCGGCAAGCTTCACCGTGCAGGCTGCCATGTCCCCGTCCACGACGAAGACAGGGAGTTGCATGCGCCGGGCCAGTTGGGCGGTGGTCTGCGTGAGACCGGCGACGGAAGGGCTGACAAGGCAGGCGGCGCTGCGCTCCCAGGCCAGTCGGAGCGCCGACTCGACCGTCCAGGCTCCCTGGGCCAGAGTGCCGGAGAGCACGATCGCCGTGCCCGGCTCACACAAACGCACCTGGTCCAACTCCGAGACGAGCGCGACCTGCGACACCGGCCGGGTCAGGTTCTCCCCGGCGAGGATCTGGGCGACGCTCAGCGGCCCGTACCTGACGAGCTCGTCCACGGTCAGTTCTCTGGGCTGTCCAGCGCGCTTCATCTGCCCTCCTCGCAGGGGTGGCGCAGGGAATAGCCGAAAGCTCGCGGTCCGGCGAGGGCCAGTCCGGCAGCGGTGCGCCATACCGGAGCGGCGGGCACGCACAGAACGCTCACCTGGTCGCCTGCGGTCAGTCGCTCGGGTCCGGTCATCCGCAGCGTCCCTTTGTCGAGCAGGCAGATCAGGTCGGGAACGGCTGCGGTCAGGGCGCCGTCGGTCAGAGCGAGGAGCAGCTCTGTGTACGCTTCCAGCCGGATCAGGCGGCCGCTGTCCTGGTCGTGGACGACTGTGTTGATCGGGTTGCCGGGATATACCGCCTGCCCCACCGAGGGGCCGACCTCCACCACCCGCCCGCTTCCTACCGTGCGTGCTCCAGTGGCCTCGGACAGGGCGCGAAGAAGCCGCTCGGCGGGGGCGTTCGTGAGCCGGTGCGCGGCTTGTGGTCCGGGCGGTGGCCCGTCGGAATCGGGGTCCTGGGGTGGGGTTGCGGAGGGAGCAGCAAAGGCGGGCCACGGTGAGACGTCGCCGAGTTCGCGTGCGCGCATGGTGCTCGGTGCATGTGCGCGCAAGACCTGGCCGACATCTATCAGGCGGCTCATGGAACCGTGGATCGCGGCCTCCCGCAGCCGTCCGGCAGGGCCTGGATATATCCCGCACAACAGCCACCCGCCGGCGGCGCGCACCAACGACCTGGCGATCCGTTCGGCTCGGGCCGAGCTGGTCTCCAGCAGCGTCAGATCGTGCCCGGTGCTGACGGTCGCCAGAGGGGTGAGGGGCAGTCCGGCCAGTTCGTACGTGGTCTGGTGGATCAGCGGGAAGACGCGGCCCATGCCGTCGCAGTCGATCAACGGCAGTCCCAGTACGGCGGCGGCTGCCACGGGGAGAAGCGCGTTGACGTTGGCGGCGTTGAGTGCCATCACGGCCGCCGGCGGGGAGCCGAGGCGGCCTGCCAGGCTCCGTGCGATCATCTCAGGTTCGTCCCCGGACGGCGGCAGCTCGGACATGGGGACCGGCGAGCCCAACAAGCCGACGGCCACACACAGTGCGTCCGGGTCGAGCTCATCGACGGTGACAAGCTGCACGGGTCCGGTGTGGGCGAGAATGTCCTCCAGCCAGACGCCCACGAACTCGATCCCTTCGCCCGCTGCGCTGGTGGAGAAGAACTCGGCACCCGCCAGCAGGGCTGGGACGTCGGCCAGGGAGATGGAGCGGGCGGTCATGGATCGACCTCGGCCTGCCCGCTGGCGCGCACCATCAGACGGTAGGCGCCGCTGGGGAGGAATGACAGCGACAGGATTTTGGCGTCGACCACGTGTTCGCTGCCGAGTATGGCGCCGCTTCTCGCCACCAGCGTTAGCGCCCTTTGCTCCGCCGCCTTCCGCTTGCGGGCGATTTTCTCAGGGGTCTCTGCGTAGAACACGGTGTCCAGCCAGGCACTGGGCTCGGCAAAGGCCGCACCGACAGCAGCGAGTTCAGCAGGAGGCTCCACCAGCACGGAGGTGGAAGGCAGTCGGGTGATAGCGGCTCGCGCCCGCTCAAGGGCGGCCTTGTGCCGGTCGTGCCGATCATGGTCGTCACCGCTTGGGTTGGCCCCGTCCGAGGCACCACTGGCGACGGCGATCACTCCTGGGAATTGGTCGTGCTCGGTCAGCAAAGCGAACACGGACGCGGAATCCGCCGGGGAACCTGTGATCGGGGTGAGTGGGGTCTGGGGCACGGCCATCCTCACCCCGCCCGGGCCGGGGAGGTCGGTCGCCACGCGTGGCAGACCGCCCCGGACGTGCCCCACAGCGAGCCCGTCCGGACCGGCAAGCCCCACCAGCGCGTCCTCGTAACCGGCTAGTGCCGCGGCCCCGATCAAAGCCGCGGCGCTGGTGGCCGACAGTCCCAGCACGGGCAGCGTTCGCAGCCGCTCCCCCGAGATCCGGCCGCCGTCCCCGGCCATGAACCAGACCGATGTATCTTGGCCGAGCCGGCCGGTGAGGGCCGCGCAATGCTCCACGACCCGCTCGGCGGTGGAAAGGAGCGCGGCGTTGATCACGGTCGCGGCTCCGCGGTCCACCAGACCGAGTCCGCCGACCTCGTGTGAGAGCGAGATTTCGGTCTGGGGATGGAGGCTGCGGATCAGTTCGGCGGCGGCCAGCTCATGATCGGGGGAGCCGGGGGCTCCCGTGGCCGTCACCGCGAAGGTGCTCGTTCCCTCTTCGTAAGCCGAGGCGGCGCTGCGAAGCACCTCTTCGGCGTCCAGTGGGGAGAACTGAACGTCGAAGAGGTCGTGTCCTCCGGTCACCAAGGCCCGCCGCCGCACGAGCGACCGCAGGAGCGGAGAGGGGTGGCGGCCGCCGAGGGTGTGAACCGGTGGCCGGGGCGTGATCCGCAGGGTTGCCACCGGTGAGCCGAACCGTGCCGGATCGAGTTGCGTAGAGACGTCCCATGTCACGGACCGGGGCGAGGTGTCGCGGGCGAGATCCCGCAGCAGGCGTGGGAGTGCCCGGTCGTCATCGGCGCGGCACTCGGCCTGCCTGATTCTCCCGTCGGTGACCAGGGCCGCACGAGCGCGGTCGGCGGTCAGCCGCACCCCGATCCGCCCACGGCCATCCATCTTAACGCCCTCGCTGTCGGAGCAACCTGTCGCATCCCACTGCCGTAGAAATCTGCAAAATATGTACAACCTCCTAATATAGGATATCTCGCTCTAATAGGTTGAATCCATTGCTATACCGTTCGAGGGTGATTTTGACCGGCTGGGGAGCCGGGCCAACGCTTGGGTGACCTGCCGGCACCACGGGCCGTCGGCCCGTTCCTGGTAGTCGGGCTTGCTGATCCAGGGGTACGGCTCGCCCGACATCGCCGGACGATGGAGTGACGCTCCGAGGCGGCCGGCAGGTCGTAGGGGCTGGGGGCCTGGGACGGGTTGGCGTCGCAGGCGCCGACCTCGCTCAGGTTCTGATCCGGGCCGCGGAGGCAGGCGCAGGTGATCGGTCGGACGGAAGCCCGGACTGCGGATCCGCGGGTTCCCCGCGGCTCGGACCGGGCTGAGGGCCGGCCGGACCACCGGCGCACCGGCCGGTGCGGGATCCGCCGAACAACGGGAGAGTTCCGGACGGACGCCGCCGTAACCGGGCAGTAAGGCGACGGCCATCGCCTGACACGGGCACGTGCGCCCCACCGGGGCGAGCAGACGGGTATCCGGGCAGGTATTTTTGCGGAAGTCGCCCCCCGTGTCGGCGACGGATAGTCGTCGTGTCGTCAACGAGACGGCCGAGGGGGCCGGTTCGGCGGATCGGTCGAGCGCCGCCGACCACTTCTCCCCTCCCCCTCCCCCCGGGTGCCCCGACGCCCTCGTGGTCCTTGGCCCCCGAATGAAGGCGTCGGGCCCTGCGGGCGGCGCTCTGCCAGGGGCGGCGGGACGTGCCCGCCCTTGCGCCGCGGCCCTCTGACCGGGCCCGACACGACCGGCCGCAGGAACTGCGTCGCATGCCCGAAAGGGGGTGCGCCAGGTGCGGGGGCGGCGGGCCGAGGTGAGAGTGCGGGCTCCGCAACTCGCTGTCCGCGTGTCCGCAGCCGGCCCGGTCCCGCTGCCCTCGTCCGGCCTCGATGTCTCGGGTGGGGACGTGAATTCCTGGCTGGTTCAACACCTCAGGCACCTGTCCGACAATCAGTTTGCATATTCGTCCATGGATGTGAAATCTCTGTGTTTGACCGCGGCCGGTGGCGACTGAGCCCCGAACTCGACGACGTGATCCTCGGGAGGCTGGTCAAGTCCCTCGATGTGCCGGGGAAGTGGGCCCTTGCGAGGGGGGACTCCTTCTACGCGAGCCGATTGTCGGGCCTGTTCGAACAGAGCGGCTCCAACTGGGACCGAAGGCAGCACCGCTTCTCCACTCTTGCCGGATCCCTGGCGCACACCGCCATTCCTGCACGCTGGCTGTCCCGGGAGCCGAAGAACCCGGATGCGCTCATTCTTTATGCCTGCTCGGGGTACGTCAGGATGCGCGAGTACGGGGCCGTGGCCGAGCCCTCATCGCTCATCGAGTTGTGTCGCACCGCTGCCGAACTGAACCCGCCGGATCCGACCCCGTGGGCGCTCATGATCGGGATTTCGTGTCTCGCGCACCTTCCGCAACGGGAGATCTTCACGGCCTGGAACGAGGCAGTCTCGCGGGATCGATGGAATCGCCAGGCGCATCTGCAGATGCTGGACCACCTCTCACCCGACAACGGCGGTTCCTACGTCCGGGTCACCGAGTTCGTCGACGCGGTGAGATGCGCGGTCCCAGCGGACTCGCCCTGCATCGGGATCGAGATGATTGCGCATGTCAATCACTACCGGAGGGCTCTCGACAGAGGGGGCGTGGCCGCCGTGACGGCCCCGTCGTACTGGTCGCAGCACACGGTGTCGGCAGCACTGGACCGCGCATTGAACCACTGGCCGAAACCGGGATTCCTCACGCACTCGGCAGCTCTGGCGGATCTGAACACCCTCGCCTACGCGCTGTCCGCCGCGCGCCGCGCGGCGGACGCGGCCACGGTCTTCGAGGCCATCGGAAGCGTGGTGACGCCCTGGCCCTGGTCCCTGGACGGAGACCCGCTGGACGAGTTCAAACGCCGGCAGCGGGCGACCCACCGGTAGACCCGGCGGCGTCGCCCCCAGGAAGGACAGGGCTCCGACAGAGTCGTCTGGTGGCTCTGTGACGTGGAGTTTTTGCGGGTGCGTGAGGTGTGCGGGCGTGTTCCGGTCCGGTTGGATGGAGGTTCCTACGCCTTCCGCCCGACCAGGGAACAACGCCCGCGCCATGCCATCGTCTCGCATCTCCGCGCCTGCTCGCACGCCCGTTCTGGAGCATAAGCCCGTCGTCGACCTGCTGGGCCTGACGCCCGATCCGCGCCGTCGGCGCGGGGTCCGCCACCCGGTGGGCGCGCTGCTCGCGGTCGCGGTGTGCCCGGTGACGGCCGGAGCGCGGGGATTCCGTCTGGGTGCCGGCTGGGCTGCGTTCCGACCGCCTGCAACTGGCCCGCGTGGTGCCGTCGAATCCGTCGCGGGGCCCTCGCCGTCTCGGCGCACCGGCCACCCATCGTCACGGCGCCCCGTGATCTTCACGGATCTTTGATCGAAGCACCTCAACCTGCACCATCGCGAGCCGCGTTCACACCTTCGGGCATGGATGAGTCAGGAGGCGTGCTCGACCATGACATGAGGGACGTCGATCGTGGCACGATGCGGGACCAGGCGAGGCTCCTCGGACGTGGCGTGGTGCGTAGAGAACACCACTGCAACGACCAGGAGCCTCGCCCCGTTTCGCCACTCCGCTGACTTGCCATCTCGCGCCGCAGAGACAGGATGGGAACGGTTCAGTGGGCCATATGCCGGAAGTGCCCCTGAACGCGGTCTCGACCGCAACGGAGCGCCACCGGCCACAGACGACCGGGCCGAAGAGAGGGGCGGGCCCTGCCTTGCCGGAGGCGCTCCGTCAGCGGGACTGAGACGAGGATTCAGCCCCGGTTGCCGACGACGTCAGCAGATCCCCGACCTTGTGGGTTCGCTCTTCCTCTCAGTGGCAGGCCATGAGTCGACGACCGGGAGGGCAATTGTCTTGTGGACTTTCCACGGGAATTTGCCGTTGACGTCGAAAGTCCATTCTCCGGTGACGTCACGCACCTTCTGGCTCGCCTCGACCCACGTCCACATACCCGGGGGGGTTGGTACCCAGTGGGATACCGATCTACTGTTGGAAGTCGACCATTCATGTGTTTGTGACAACGTGTACTTGGCAGCCACCTTCCCGAAGAGGCCGCCGAAAGGACTACCCTCCGCCGAGACTTCCAAGCTGTTGGTAATCGAGTCCCTCGTACCTTTGACGGTCTCTTCTGTAACAAGTACCCTACCTTCATCCTGCGACCCACCCGTGCCCGTTTGGTCGTTGTACCAGGGGCCTGCGAAGCAGTACTTCGGCCCGTACTTCACGTCAGGCGTGAGGTTTTCCTGGGTCCAGTCGCAGAAGTGGGTGTCCTTCTGGCACTGCTTGACGGCGTGTTCGATGGCGAGGGTTTTCAGCACCTGCTCGCCCGTGGACTGATTGGGAAGCGCCCTTATCGCGTTGAATATCCACTGCTGGTTTTCGCCGCCGTGACAGTCGTCAGCCCGGATGACGGTGCCATCCTCATAGCGTGCTCCGGTGGCATCGAGGCATTTCCCGGAGAACTCGTTTCGAATCATGTACGCAGGGGCATAGCCATCGATGCCTTTGACGGGTTGGAGATACCACTTCTGGAGCGACGGCCAGAGGGGTTTGCCGCAGGACTCTTGCCAGGTGGGTCCGTTGAAAGTCCAGCGGGGGGGGTGCGGCGATGTAAGGCACGTCCCGAACCTCTTGTTGATGAATCTGAGGGTTCCGTCGGAGGTGTCGGGAATGAATGCCCAGTACCGGGAGGCGTCATTGTGCGACGAGAGCGTCGCATACGAATCGGCTGCGGTCACGTTGAGGCTGTATAGCGAAGGCAGGTACACGTTGGAGCAGTTGAGCGTGAGGTAGGTGTTGTCGGCACAAATGTCATTGCTCCCTGCATGAGCCGGGGTGACGGCTATGGGAGACATCCCCGCACCTGTCACCAGGATTGCCCCCGAGACGGAACCGACGAACCGTCTGCGGACCGAACCAAGTCCGAGAAGACCTCTCACAGGCGTTTCTCCTTGCTGCTTGCACGGAAGGGACTTCTGCGGGGCCCGGCAGCGACGAGAGTTCCTGTGGCGTGTCCGTCGGCCCCGCGAGCCCACGAGGCCGGGGATCTGGTCCCGGGGTCCCGACCCAGCAGGGCGTGACCTCATATTCCGCCGTGCTGCGGTTCAGTGACATCGTGGGGAATGCCCATGGCACTACCCGCTTCCGGGCTCCGGAGACGGGAGAACTCCCGGTGGCACCCGAGCCCGTACGGCTTCGCCGCCGCCTCAGGCCGCCGCACGCAGCAGGCCTCCTCTGGTACGCCCTCATGGCCGGGCACCCCGACGGGCACCGGATGACGACGACCGCCCCGCCTGCTCGTCGCCTTTCACGAACGAGCCTTGCCCGAGCGCGGTGTAGAGCGGTCCCTCTTCACGCAGAGCGTCCGCGGCCCTCCGCACCGTGGACGGGCTGCGTCCCTCTTAACGGCCAGCTCGTTCACGGCGGGGAGACGAGGGTCTTTCCCGTGCTGAGCCTTTCCCAACCTGCCGTTGGAGTACGGCGGTTAGGTTGGCTGACAGTCGTGAACACGCTGGTAGACGGTTTTCGGTGACGACCACGACGAGCACCAGGACCACGGGCAAGGTGCCTGCGCAGCGCACCGAGACCTACCGGCGGTTGCCGGTGTACACGTCCGGGGAGACGCCGGCCCCGGACCGGAACACGCCCGCGTCTCACGTACCCGCAAGACTCCGCGTCACAGAGCTACCAGACGACTTTGCCGGAGCCCTGAGGGGAAGGAGCACGGACTGCTGTGCCACCTGCACCGATGGCGTGCACGTACCGGCCCCGCCCTCGTCCGCTGCGGGCCGGAACCGCCGACTGAGCCGGAGACGCGCCATACATACCGGCCGGGAAGCCGGTGCCGTCGGGTGCCCGAACGGTCGGCAGCACTGCCACGCGACCCGTGGAGCGTCGGAGACGAGATCGTTCGCACACCCCGGCGGCCCCGGCCCGGAGGCCTCGCTCACGAGGCGGCCCGCAGCCGCCCCAGCTTCTTCACCGCCGTCCAGCCCGCCTGTTCCCCGTTCCCCTCCCGTCCTGCGCCGCCACCGTCCTGCGCTGACGGACTCGTGGATTCCCGGGCGCCGACATCGAAGAGAGCAACGACGCGCTCGCCCGGCCCCCACCGGAGGAGGTCCGCCAGGCGCCCGTGGACACGTTCCCGGCCTCGCGCCTCCCGCCCGACGCGGCAGGGCATGCCGGCGGGGGCGGCATCGGTGGCGGCCGGTGGCCACCCGTATTCGCCCTTCGTCGCTGCGAGTTTGCGTGCGAGTGAGTCGAGTCTGGGAAGTGCCGAGGTGCCGTTGTCGGGACCGGAGTCGACCCCCGGGCATGCGCCTTACTCGCCCCCCGCCACCGCGGCCGCTGCCTTCTCCGCCTGTGTCCGCACCGATGCCGGTGCGGGCTCCGCACCAGTTGCGGAATCGGAGGTACCGTCCCCACCGGACAGCCGGTAGGCGCGTGTGCCGCGGGAGAAGAAGCGGCCCTGCCGCCTGATCGCCTTGAGCCGGGCCCGTTCCAGACGCGCCTGTTCCCGGCGGCGCAGGACCGCCTGTTCGGCAGTCGCACGCTGTTCGCGCACCTCTGTCACCGCCTCTTCCAGGCTGCGCACGCCCTCGAGAAGCATCAGCGACCATGCCGCAAACGTCTCGCGGGGCGCTCGCAGCCAGCGGACCATGCGGATCTGGGGCAGGGGGCGGGGGATCAGACCCTGCTCGCGCAGCGCGCTGCGGCGTGTTTGTTTCAGTGCCCGGTCGAACAGGACCGCCGCCGAGAGCGACATGCTCGCAAAGAATTCCGGAGCGCCGGCGTGATCGCCGCCGCGGGGCGCGTGGACCCAGTTGAACCAGGCGGAGGCCCCTGCGAACAGCCACACGAGCAGGCGTGAACCGAGTGCCGCATCACCGTGGCTGGCTTCACGCACCGCCAGGACGGAGCAGAACATGGCGGCGCCGTCGAGGCCGAAGGGAACCAGGTACTCCCAGCCGTCCGACAGGCCGAGGTTCTGCATGCCGAAACCGACCAGACCGTGAAAGGACAGGGCCGCGGCCACCGAGGCGCATCCGAAGAGGAGCGCGTAGGAGAGCGTCCCGTAGACGGCTTCCTTCCTGCGGCGCCGTTCCTCCGCGCGTTCCCAGGAGTCGGCCTGCGCCTCGTTCTGCGCGCTGTTCCGGCGGCTGCGCAGGAACAGTGCCCCGGCAGCGAGGACCGCCACACCGACGACGCCCGGCACTACCCACTCGAGCGATGTGTCCGCAAGTCTCATAAGGAGTGTCACATTCATGGGCTGAAGGGGGAGCGCCGGAGGCAGGAGTGCGGGGGCTGTCGGGTCGGGCCGACTGGTTCGGTCCCTGCGCGACGGTGGCAGACCGGCGATCGCCGGACACGGGCCGGTGGTCCGGGCGGCGCCCGCGCCGTCCGTCCCTCGTGCCGGGGATGCAGGGGACGGACGGCACAGGCGCCTGGAGGGGGCGGAGACGGCTGGTGGCGGCTCATGGTCACGCACCCGCCGGCTCCTCGGGCCGCCTTGTCGGCGACGGGACGACTGTGCGACACCGGCAGGCTTGCCGACCTCGGTCAAAATACCTGTTTCGGTACCCGTGTCGGTGGCGCCTCGTCGCCCGGGACCGATCCCGGAGACGGGGCCGACTCCCCCCTCCCTGAACGACGTTCTGCCGGTCGGGCAGGTCCGCGCGGTGGGCGCGGTGGCCGAATACGTCTCGGCGTCCGCCGCCGGCAACACGGAATGCCGCCGTTGCTCCGAGTGCCGCGAGCCCTTGCCGGACGACGGCCTCTCCCTGAGGGACGACGACCGCGAGGCCCTGCCCAGCCCGGCCACACCGGGCGTGCCGGGCGGCCCGCCCGGAACGCCCGTTCGCAGAGTCCCCTGCAGGGCTGTGTACAGGGCGGATGCTCCTTCGGGGCCTGTGCGCAGCGGGTGCGGGGAGCGTTCCTGCCGGGGCTGCCGAGGGCCCAGGGGGGGCGTGACGGCGCCGTGCCCGGGAGCACGGCGCTGATGCGGGCCGGTGCGACGGCGGCGTGCCCGGTGCTCGGTGTCGGTCCCGGCAACCCGATCTCCTCGTGGCGTGGTGGCGGCCCGCGAAGGCGCTCGGGCCGGTGCCGGACAGGCCGGGGCGGCCCGCCGCAGCCAATGGGGCCTCTGCCCGGGCGAGTCGGCGTGGTGGGCCGTGCCGGCAGCGGCAGCGCCGGTCCGTGCGTTGCGTACGCTGTCCGTCGTCACCCGGCCGGTGGCCCCTTCAGGAATCCCTCACAGACCCTGAGACGGGCACGGCGGGGCGCCGGCGCGGGGTCGGGACGGCGCGGAAGCGGGAACCCTGCCGGCTCGGGAACGTGCGGGGTGGAGCGCCGGTCCGTCGCAGGCCGGGCCGGCTGCAGAGGTCGCGGCGTGCAACCGGGCAGCGCCGCGGCCACGAGGAAAGAGCCGGGAGAACACCGCCGTGCCGCGGGTTACCCGCCTCACGGGCCCAGCGCCATGGCGGTCGGCGCCGTAGCCACGGGCGTTGCCCCGCAGGAATCGAGAGGGATCGGTGACATGAATCGGTGTTCCCGCTGTGGTGCCGTGTCGGCATCGCAGGACTGCCCCGTCTGCACGCTCGTCCTGGGTGCAGGGGGCCGCTCGGGGTGGTGGAGCGGCGATCCGCGGGAAGTGCCCGAGGAGTTCCGGCGGTTGCGGATACGCCCGTATCTCGGCGAGGCGGGCCCGCCCTGGGCCCAGGAGGCTCCCGGAGCGCTCGGGGAGGCCGTGTGGGAGCAGGCGGACCCCCTGTTCGGGGGCGCATATCCGTACGGCGCGGAAAACGGGTTCACCGGCCCCGAGACATCCGTGGCCGTGCGCCGGCAGGCGGGTGGGCGCGCGGGCGGCCGGCACGCGGGGGGGCGGCACGCGGCGCCCAGACGGCGTCTGCCACTGGCCGCCGGTACGGCTCTGGTCGTCGGGGCGATCGCTGCTGCTGCGGCGGCGCTGTCGAACCCCTCGCACCTGAGTACCGGATCGCAGGATCCGTCGGGCCAGGCGATGAAGATCACGCAGCCGACCTCGGACCCGGAGCCCGTCCAGCCGACGTCCCCCACCCCCACCCTGTCCGCATCCGCGTGGTCCGCCCCACCCCCACCCCCACCTCCACCCCCGCCGTCCCTGCCCACGCCCGAGCCGTCCACGCCGCCTCCCTCCACCGCACCTCCCTCCGCGCCGAAGCGGTCTGCGTCACCCGGGCGGGACGGGGACGACTCGCCTGCGCGTGTCCCGCCGCCCGCGACACCCAGCGCCCGGCCCACGCGGTCGCCGTCCTCGCAGTCCGTCCTGCGCCCGGGGGACAAGGGGGCCGATGTCAGGGCGCTGCAAGCGCAGTTGAAGTTGCTCGGGTTCTGGTCCCACCGCCTGGACGGCTGGTACTCCGGGCGACTGCGTACGGCGGTGGTCCAGTTCCAACGGGCATTCGGTGTCCGGGGGGACCCGGCGGGCGTCTGCGGGCCGGCCACGTTCCACGCTCTGCAACGTGCCGCGGGCTGAACACCTCGTGCTCTCCGCGACAGGACGCCCCCACGGGTTCGCCGCGCCGCGGCTCGGGGCCCCGCCGGTCGCGGCGCCCGAGGACCTGGTCGCGGCGTGGCCGTTCGGTCCCGGCTTTCTCCGCCGAGGCCGGCAGTGCATCCGAGGCGGGGACCACCTGCCGTCCCTCTCTTTCTCTCGCCCCCTTTTCTTCCTTCGAGCTCTTGCTCTCTCGGGACGCTGCACCGGGCCGCAGCTCTGCGCGGATCACCGCAGCCGCCCGCCGCGCCCCTTCCACCGGTCGTACCCCCTTGGCAGGCAAGGAGTATCGGTTCGTGTCAGCAGACAGCAGGAGACCGGACGAGGAACTCGTCCGGCTCATCGGCACCAGTGCCGGTGGGCAACGTGCGCGGGCCGAGGCGGAGTTCACCGCCCGTCACCGGTCGGCCGCCCGGGCGTACGCGGGTCTGTGCTGCCGGGAGGACCCGGCGGCCGAGGACTTCGCCCGTGAGGTGTTCGACGCCTGCCTGCAGGCGTTGCGCGCCGGCAGCGATCCGGGCCGCGTACGCCCATGGCTGATGAGCGCCGCGCGGCGAACGGCCGCCCGCTGGTACGAGGGCGCCCGCGGCGGCGACCTCGGCGGCGACGCCACCGGCTGGTTGGAGCCGCTGGCGCAGGACGGCGGGCTCCGAGCGGCGGTTGCTGCGCAGGAGGAGGACGCGCCGCTGCTGCGGGCCCTTCGCGGCCTGCCGCCGATCCAGCAGGCGGCCGTATGGCACATGGCCGTGGACGCACCTCTGCCCGGTGCATCGCTGCCGCCGCCCCCGGACTCTGCCGGGCGGCCATGGGACTGCCTGACCGGCCCGGCCCGCCTGGCGATGTACGCCTCCTACCTGCGCTCCCGGGCCACCGATGCGCCCCGGCGGGCCTGCCGCCACCTGACCGCGGCCCTGGGGGAGTCCGTCAGCCAGGACCCGGCCCACCCTGGTGACGAACTGGGCCGGCACCTGGCGGCGTGCGAGGACTGCACCCGCGCCGAGAGCGAACTCAGGGCCCTGCACACCGGTGACCGCGCCCGGTTGGCCGCCGCGCTGCTGTGGCCGCTGGGCCCGCTGCGCGCGCCCGTTCCCACGCCCGCCGAGCACGCCGCCCCGCCCGCGCCGCGGCGGGCCGGAGGCCTGCCCGGGGAAGGAGCCGGGGACGGCGCCGTGGACGGGGGAGGAACGCGGGCGGGACATCCGGCCGTGAAGTCCGTGGCCGCCGGGGCCGTTGTGACCGCTCTGGTGATGCTGGGCGCTCTGGTGTCGATGTCGGGCAGCGGAGCGGTGGCTCACCGGGCCGGCGAGATACAGAGGTGGCCGCTCGTCGTGACCAACACCCCCCGCGCCCGCGCGGGTACGCCGCCCGCCGCCCCGTCTCCCACGCCGGGCGGCACCTTGCGCACACGGCGGCCCTCGCCCGCGAGGGCCCCGGGCGGGCCGAGTGCCACCGCCTCGTCCTCCACGGCCCGCCCCGGCGGAGGCGATGGACGGTTCGTCTTGGTCAACCGGGCCACCGGCCTGTGCGTCGGTGCCGGAGACGGAGCGCAGGGGGCACTGCGGCTGGAGGACTGCGCCACCGGCGCGGTCCAGGTGTGGGAGCGGGCCGCGGCCGGCGGCGGGTCCGTCTACCGGCTGCGCGGGGCCGGCAGTGGCACCTGCCTGGACGGGACCGCACGGCCCGGAAACATCGTGCGCGTGGAGATGAGGTCCTGCGCCGCGCTCGGCGACACCCGACAGCTGTGGAGGTTCGAGCCGAGCGGCGATCCGGCCGGCTCCTACCGGGTCTTCCTCGTCCACCCCGTCACGGGCAGCGACTACGCCGAGCACCTGCTCGGGCCCGAGCACTGGGCGAAGTCGGACCCGCCGGGCGCCGGAACCTTCCTGGCCCACCTGCCGAACTACTACTCCTCGCCGAGCTTCCTGTTCGTTCTGCGACCGGCCCCGTGAACGCCGGATGCCACCCTCCGGCACGCAGCCCCGGTCACCCGCGGGTCCCGCGCCTCTCGCTCCGGCTCGGGCACCGAGCACCACCACGGCCGGACGCGTTCTCGGACGCCGACCGCGCCCGCCGCCGCACCCCGGAGCACGCGAAGGATCCCGCAGAACCGGCTCACGTCCGCAACCCCCGACACACACCGAGACAGGAAGTGGAATGTCAGTCGTGACAAACCCCTACGCCGACACACCGGCAGACGCCTGGCCGCCATCGCCGTCGGAGCTCTTCTGGCGACGGCCGCGGGCCTGACCCCCCACGCGGTCACTCCCGCTCAGGCCGACTCCCGCATCGACGCATGCGGCACCGACACCCTGCACTCCCTCAACTGCGCCGAGATCAGAACCCCCTCCGTCGGCAACAGGAACCTCGACCTGTACCCGCCCGCCGGAGCCGGCGGCCTGCTGGTCGCCTACTGGGTACATGCCGCGGCCCCCTTGTGGAAAATCAGCCCGGACCACTCCGACGGAACGTTCACCCTCTACAACCGCGGCTACGGCAAGTGCCTCACGGCCGACGGCTCCCACGACCTCGCCGGCGCGCGCGACTGCACGGGCGCCAAGGCACAGAAGTGGTACGTCACCCCCAGCGGGAACGTCAAGAACGGCGTCTTCCTGATCCGCAACGAGGCCACCGGGAAATGCCTGGACATCACGGGCAAACACCAGGACGGCGGGACCGTCCGGCCCGTCCACTGCACCGGAGCCCCCACCCAGCAGTGGATCATCGGGGCCAACGACCCGCGGCTGCCCGAGGCCGATCAGGGATCCAGTCAACTCCTCCGGCTTGCCATCGAGCACGCCTCCGCACAGTGTGCCAAGGACACCAACTCCTGCACCTGGACCCAGGACTCCGTGTCCCCGATGGCCCCCTCACCGGCACGCTGCTACACCTCGCCCTGGCACAACGACACGTCGCTCCAGCAAAGGTTCCAGACGGCCATCGAACTCGCCAAGGGCACGACCTACTCCATCGCCAACAGCCTGGAGGTCGCCGCCGAGACCGGTGAACTCACGGGCGCCCTCATCGGCAAGGTGACGATCAAACTCACCACCACCTACACCGCCGGCTGGTGGGAGTCCGAGACCAGGACCGAAACCCTGTGGCAGGACGTGCCGCCGGGCAAGTGGGGATGGGTCACCGTTTCCCGGCCCAGCCGCAAGGTCACCGGCGAGTGGACCTTCGACGTGCACGGCGTGGCGTGGACCGTCCCCGCCACCGTTTCCATCCCGGTCGCGGGGGCGCAGCCCGTCAAGGTGATCCACGAGTCCGACAGCGAGCCCACGAGCTGCACCACGGCCTGAAGCCCCCCGGAGGCCGTGACACCGAAGGAGAGGAACGACCCCGGGGACGGCGGGCCACCGCATCGCCGGCCCGCCGTCCCCCGGTGGGCCGGGCCGCCGTCCCCGGTGGCGCTCCACCGATTCAGCCGCCGCCCGCCCTGCGCGGGCGGCGTACCACCGCCCGGCAGCGCCCTTCACACCCTCCTCTGCAGCCACAGAGCGACCTGGACACGGCGGGTGAAGCCGAGTTTGCGCAGGATGTTCTGCACGTGCCCCTGAGCCGTGCGCGGGGAGATGACCAGCCGGGCAGCGATCTGCCGGTCGGTGAGACCCTCCCGGACGAGCTGGGCCACCTCGCGCTCACGCCGGGTCAGCACAGTCTGCGGGCCGACCGGTTCGGCACCTGCGGGCGGCTGCGGGGAGGCCCCGCTCGCATGCTGCAGCGCCTGCTCCGCCGTCCACGCCCCACCTGCCTGTCGGCGCGCCTCGAACCGGTCGCCGCCCAGAACGCGGCGCAGCACCCGTTCGCAGGCCCGGTGGTGCAGCCGCAGGAACCCGGGCTGCACCATACCGATCGCCTGCCGGGTGCGGTGCGCCGCGCCCAGCAGGCCGGCAGCCTCCTCGTGGTGACCCTCGGGCGTGAGGGCCCACGCCAGCGATTCCAGGACGAGTGCACCCGCCAGCCGGTTGCCGGGCGATACCGCGTCGAGGGCGGAGCGCAGCACCTGGGCGGCCCGGCGCGGGTCGCCGCGAAGCCAGGTGTGCAGGCCCAGAGCCCACCGGGCGTAGGGAAGGAACCACTGCTCGCCGTGCTCCGCGGCGAGGGTCACGCAGCGGTGGAGGTCAGTCGCGGCGTCCGCGGCGCCGTCCAGCATTCTGGCCAGCCCCAGGAGAAGCCGCGAGGTCCAGACGTCGACCGGGGCGCCGTGGGTGCGATGAGCGTCCAGGGCACTTTCCAGAGCGTCCGCGGACTGCGCGTAAGCCCCGGCGAACAGCAGCGCCAGCCCGGACAACTGCTCGCCCCAGCCGGCCGACTGCCCGGCTGCGGCCCGGCACCGGGCGATGTCCTCGTCCACCCCGGCCGTCTCCCCGCACAGCAGGGACAGCCAGCCGTGTACCCACAGCGCTCTGGCCCCCTCGGAGCCGGTCGGGCGCGTGCCGGCCAGCGCCCGGCCCAGCCGCCGCCGTTCCTGGCGCAGATCGCCGGAACCGATCCGGTAGGCCCACAGCGAGCCGGCCATGGACAGTCCCACGGACTCCTCACCGGGCGTGGCCAGGCTGAGCCGCTCGGCCCGGCAGATGTTGGGCCACTCCCGTCCCAGGGCCTGCGGCCAGCCAGGAGCGCCCCCGCAGCCGGTGAACAGGCCCGCCTCGGCCCTGCCCGCCAGGTTGCGGTAGTAGTCGCGATGGAGCAGCCCCAGAACCCGGGCCGCGCCGTCACCGCCGTCGTTCAAGTGCCGCTCCCCGTAGGCACGCAGCGTGTCCAGCATGCGGTAGCGCACGTGCGGGCCGTCGTCCTCGCGGACCAGGACGGAGGCGTCGACCAGGCCTGCGACCACGTCGAGTATCCGCTCGCGCGGCAGGAGCCCGCCGGAGCAGACCGACTCCACCGCCTCCAGGTCGAAACTGCCCCGGAAGACCGACAGCCGCGCCCACAGCAACTGCTCCTCCTTGCTGCACAGCTCAAAGCTCCACTCCAGTGTCGACAGCAGGCTCCGCTGCCGCGGCGGTCGCGCCGTGCCGCTGGCGGTCAGCAGCCCGAACCGGTCGCCGAGACGGTCCAGGATCTGCCGGCAGGTGAGCACCCGCAGTCGCGCGGCGGCCAGTTCGACGGACAGCGGTATCCCCTCCAGGCGGCGGCAGACCGCCGCTGCCTCGCTATGGCTGAAACCGTCCGGCAGGAGACCGCCCCGGGCCGCAGCCGCCCGCTGGACGAACAACTGCACTGCCTCCCCGAGCGTTTTGGCCGCTCCGACGTCCGGGCCCGCAGTGCCCAGCGGAGCGATCCTGAGCACGTACTCGTCCGGCACGGCCAGCGCGCGCCGGCTGGTGGCGACGATCTGCAGTGCGGGCAGCGCCGCGAGCAGGGTGCGCGCCAACGGTCCCAGCGACGCCGTCAGATGCTCGCAGTTGTCGAGTACGAGCAGCGTCCTCCTGCCGTGCAGGCTCCTGATCAGTGCCGCGGCGCCCCCGGATGCGAGGGGAGCACCGTCCGTGCCGCCCGGGACGGCGTCCTGGTGCAGCGCGTCCTGGATCGCTCCGACGGCCCCCTGCGCGTCGCTGACGCCGCACAGGTCGACCCAGTGCACCCCGAAGGAGTAACTGCGTCTGACCTGCGCGGCCAGCCGCAGCGCGACCCGGCTCTTGCCCACACCCCCCGGACCGGACAGTGTCACCAGCCGTGCCGACGACAGCAGTTCCCGGACGCGCGCGATCTCCTGACGACGGCCTACAAAACTCGTCGTCTCGGCTGGCAGGCCCTGCGTGGATGAACGAGATCTTGGCACCTTGGCTTCCACTTCTTCTCCATGGGGTACTGCTCGCGGACGGCCGGGGCGATCCTCGGCCGAGAAGGGGACCGGCCCCGCCGGGTCCGGCGGCCGAAGAGGCGCGCCCGGCGGGACGTAGGGACGAAAGGGCGAAAGGGCGAAGGCACCGTCGGGCGGCACCGGACGGCCCGCAGAGGCCGTCCCCGCAGGTCCGGCCCCATACGCCATTGGCCGGTGTGCGGCCCGCTGTCGTCCCGCCCGGTCCGGGCACCGACGCCCGTGACCACGGGCACGACACGGGACGGGACGCGGCTCCCGCAAGACCGCCGGTGCGGTGCGCGAGAACCTGCCGGTGGCGACCCGCGGGCGGCAGGCCGGAACTGCCGAGCCGGGGCGAGTGCTGGGGCCGTCGCAGCCTTGGGCTGCACCCCGCTCGCTCCGCTCCCGGCTGTCAGCCGTTGCCGGGGCGGGCCGGACGTGAGGGCTGTGCCGTCGGCGCCGCAGAGCACGAAGCCGTCGCCGTCGTTGTCGCCGTCGCCGGCGTGGCCGTGGCGTTCGGTGCCCAGGGCCGGGCGCTGTGCGGGTCCCTGCCGCTCGCCGGCGTCGGGCCGCCCTCGGCCAGCGCGGCGTCGGTGACGAGGCCGCCGGCGCCGGTGGTCAGGGTGACGGGGTCGGCGGTCCCCAGGAGGCGGTCGCAGCCCAGCTCGGTGAAGCTCTGCCGGCCGCGCGCGGCGAGAAACGTGAAGAGGTTCGACGCCATGGCCGGGTCCGGCGAGGGCGCGGCGGCCAGGAGCGCCCTGTCGGCGAAGACGCGCCGGATGCCGGCCGGGTCGTGGAAGAGGGTCGTGCAGTACGCCGCCCCGTTGCCGTTGCCGCCGTCGGCGCTGCCGATCGGAGGCATGCCGACTCCGGCGCGGTAGGCGTCGGTCTTCTCGGTGCTGGCGCGGCCGTCGACGAGCGTCATCGGATCGTTCTGCGGGACCAGCGCGATCGGCGCCTTCTGGCCGGCCGCGGCGGACAGTTCGTCCAGGACCAGGGCGGAGGTGGCCTGGCCGCCGGCGGACTGGTCGGGCGCGGTGAACGGCGTGCACCCCAGCGCCGGGTCCATGAACTGGGTGAGCAGCAGGTTGTCGCTGCCGTTGGCCAGATCCTTCGCGGTGCCGCCCAGGGCCGCTTTGTTCGCGGCGTTGCTCTGGGCGGTCCGGCCGTCGGCGCCGACCAGGTAGCGGGTGACGACGTTGTCGCTTCCGTCTTGATCCACCACCGAGAAGTCCCTGGTGGTGGGGCAGGGCAGGCCGTCCTTGGCGGTGCCGGGCACCGGGACGACCAGCCGCCCGGCGGCTATCTGGGTGCGGGCGGCCTGGAAGAAGGCCGGCGCGTTGCAGTAGGCGAACTGGCCGAAGTCCGAGCCCGGCACACCGTTGACGCAGGCCCCCTGGGCAAGGCTCCTGGCACCGCTCGCCTTCAGGGTCAGGTGGTCGCCGTTGAAACCGAACCAGATCCCCACGATCGCCCCGTCGGGCACCGACGCCCGCACGGGGGGCGCGGCCGGTGCGGTGCCGTGGTCGATCACCAGGGGGTGGTAGACGGTCAGTGTGCCGTCCCGGGTGAGGACGGCGGCCTCCACGAAGGCCGCCTGACCGGGGCGGGCCTCGTGGCACGGACCCTTCGCCGGGTCGGTGGCGAGGAGTTCGTAGGGCGTGGCCAGGCCCCGGGCGGTGAGCGGCCGGTCCGGGACCACCAGGGTGCAGTTCGGGTCGGGTGCGGCGGCCGGCGTCGGCCGCGCGGACGCCTTCGGGGATCCGGCCGCGCGCCGCTGCGCGGGGGAGGGGTGGCTGCCGGCGGCGAACACCGACCCGGCGACGGCGGCGAGGACCGCCGGCCCCGCGAGCAGCGCGAGCGAGATCTTCGACTTCTTCCAGCGCCGGGCGTGCCGTCGCGGCGTGCGGGAGGAAGGAGTCACGTTGTTTCGGGGCACTGGCCTGCTCCTGACTGTGGTTCCCCGCTGGGTCCACCCGTGACCGCATCGGGTACCTGGTGTGTGCGGCGCCGCACGGCACCCCTTCGAGGAAGGGGGAAGGCCGGGGAACCGCCTGGATCGACACGCGGTTCCCCGGGCCGGACCCGCCTGGACACAGGCGTGACCGGCCCACCGCGTGCGTGATGTGCCGAAGGGGGGCTTCCCCCTCGTGTCGCTGCTCCCGACGCCCCCGCTGTTCTCCCCCTTCGCATAGGAGGAGGGGGCGGTCGGGAGGTGGGCCGCCTCGCGCCGGGTGGTGTTCCCGCAGTGCGGAGGTCAGGGCGACGGACTCCGTGCCGGTTCTTGGACCGGACCACGTAGTAGCTGCGCTGTTCCCGCAGGGCGTGGGCGTCCTCGAAGGCGGTGCCCTGGACTTCGCCTTCGGGACGAGCCCGCGCAGGTGAAGGTCCGGGGCGAGTCGGCAGTACCGCGACCCCCGGAGCCCGCCGGTGCGCAGAATCCGCCGGAACACCCGGGAACGCTCGGAGGGGGTCAGGTCATTCGGCACCGGGATGCGCTGCTCGGGAAGGCCCCTGTGCGTCGGCCCGATGGAGTCGCTCCGGACCTCGGTGCTCTGGCCCCGGACGGTCTGACGCAGTGCGTCCCAGCGGAACGTGTCACGCTGGCTTGAGGCGGCGCGCTTGGGGGCGGTTGCCGCCTGCTCGGTGGTGGGAAGCACGGCCAAGGCGGTGGTCAGGCGCGTGCCTCCCAGGGGGGTCCGCCGGTCGGCGCCGAGGCGCCTCGGGCCCCGGGCTCCCGAGGCGGAAGCGTGCGGTATTGCTGCGGAGGCTCCTGACGGCGGGGGTGGTGCGGCTAACATGCGGCGGACGATATACGACATACGATCTGGGGGATAGGGGGATTTCCCAAACTTGAGGGAGTTCCGGCGCGACCCGGTCCACGGGCGCCCCGATTCGCGCGCACACACCGGACCGGGCGCACGGCGGCGGCCGGACCGCGGGGGCGGCGTCGAAGCCCGCTCCGGCGCCGCCGGCGTCCAGGCCCGCGACCGCCGCCGGGGCGGTCGTCCCTGGGAAGGCCGTGCAGGCGCGAGATCGCAGCGCGGGGGGCGGGGTGGCGGCCACGTCCGTGACGTTGGGACGCGGGGCGGTCATGGTGCTTCCAGTGCTCGGAGCGGCGAGCGGCGCGTAGGGGGCTTGCGGTGCGCTGCGGGATTCGACCGTGTACCTCGATCGAGTGGGGCGGGCGCGGGCGGTGAATGGAAGCTATATGGTATTTGGTATATCTAGCATCGGCTTAAAGTAATGGTATCGCCAAAAAATATCGCATACGATAGGCGGATGGTGGAAAAGGCTTGGGCGACTCGACTACCCGCGATCAAGAGCAAGGCAGACCTGGCATACGAGAGCCTGCACGAGGCGATTGTGGCAGGGCATCTCGCTCCAGGTGAGCGGGTGAACATGGACGAGTTGGCCCGCAACCTCGGTGTCAGCAAGATTCCCATCCGTGAGGCGGTCAAGCGGCTGGAGTCCGAGGGGCTGCTCGCCTCTCGCGCCCACTCGGGCGTGGTCGTCACCCGGGTCGACAAGACCGAGAGCCACGGCGCGTTTCTCGCCCGCGAGGTGCTCGACGGCCTGGTGGCGAGGCTGGCGGCGGAGCGGGCGGACGACCGGTTGCTGGCGGATCTCCAGGGCGTGCAGGACAGGATGCGAGGCGCGCTGCGGACGAAGGACACCGACGAACTCCACCGGCTGAACTCCGAGTTCCACCGCCTCCTCGCCGAGGCGAGTGGCTATCACATTCTGGCGGAGGTGACGGAGTGCCTGCTGGTGACCATTCGCCGCTACCGCGTCACCGCCCCGCGCGACATTCCGAACTGGTCCGCCGTCATCGCTGAGCACGACGAGATCGTGGACGCCCTGCGCCGGCGGGATTCCGTCGCCGCGGAGGCCGCAGCCAAGGCGCACACCGTCTCCCAGGTCGGACACGAGATCGAGGGCCAGGACTGAGGCCCCCTGAACACCTCCCCGCGTCCGGTGTGCCATCCCGCCGCCCGTGGAGCGGGCGCGGTCACCTGCGGCCCGGTCGGCGGCGCGGCCCCGGCTGCCCGCCGCCGGCCTCTCCGGGGTGCCCGGCCCGGGCGGGCAGGGCGTGCAGACCGGGACCGCCCAGGGAACCGGCACGATCGGCCATCAGCGCGCGCAGGCACCTCTCGGCCGCCGGGTCGGCAGGCGTGACGACGATCAGGCACTGCCCCGCCCCGTCCAGGGTCGCCAGGGTGTCGTAGTTGACGGCCAGCTCGCCGGCCGAGGGGTGACTGATCCGTTTGGTGCCGTGGGCACGCTGCCTGATCGTGTGGTCGTCCCACCAGATCGCGAACTCCGGACTGGCTGAACGCAGTTCACCGACCACCTCCAACAGCCGCGGGTCGTCGGGGTGGCGTGCGAGCGTGGCGCGCAGGTTGCCCACCGTCTCGCGGGCCACCTGCGCCCAGTCCAACTGCATCTGCCTCATACGCGGCGACAGGAACAGTATCCGAGCGACGTTGCCCGTGTCGCCGGAGCCGAAATCCTCGCCGAACAGCGCCGCCGCGGCGCTGTTGTGGGCCAGCACGTCGAACCTGAGATCGACGAGGTAGGCGGGCAGGAGCGGCATGCCCTCCATCAGCGCGCGCAGCGACCCGCTCACCGGCAGGTCCACCGGGCGGGACACCGGCGTTTCGCCGCGGGCCACCAGGTGCAGATGCCGGTGCTCGGCAGGCGACAGCCGCAGTGCTCGGGCGAGGGCGTCGAGCACCGCCGTGCCGGGCACGCTCGCCCGCCCCTGCTCCAGCCGGACGTACCACTCGACGCTGACGGCCGCCAACTGGGCGACTTCCTGGCGCCGCAGTCCCGGCGTGCGGCGACGCCCCTGCTGCGGCAGGCCCACGTCGCCTGGCCGCAGCCGCGCCCGCATGGCCCTCAGGAACTGAGCCAGTTCCTCGTTGCGCCCTGTTCGACGATCCACCACGCCCCATCGTCGCCCCACGCCGCACCCCCCTGTCCAGAGCGGACGGTGGTACGCCGCGTACCAGCATCCCAGGGGCCTTCCCGCCCCTGGGCCCGGGTCCCGACCATCGATCCAGCCGATGCCGAACTTCAGGAGGATCCGATGAACAAGTGCCTGCGCACCACGGTGGTCTCGGCCGTCGTCGCCGGTGCCGCGCTCACCGCCGGGGCGGCCGTGACCATGTCCGGGAAACCCGACTCCGCTGCGGCCGCGACCAGCCGGACGGGCTTCGGCTACACCGAGATCCGCAAGGGCGTGCCCGATTCGGCGGCACGCTTCACGGTGACCAGCCCCGACGTGCGCGACGGCGAGGAGTTTCCGGCCGGCACCTGGGCCGACGCCTTCGGCTGCACCGGCGGCAACCGGCAGATCCGGTTGTCGTGGAGCGGCGCGCCGCAGGCCACCCGCAGTTATGCGGTCAGCATGTTCGACCCGGACGCGCCCACCGGGGCCGGATTCTGGCACTGGCTCGTCTGGGACGTCCCCGCCACGCAGACCAGCGTGGGCACCCCGATGCCGGCCGGCGCCGTCGCCGGCACCGGGGACTCCGGAAAGACCGGCTATCTGGGGCCCTGCCCGCCCAGCGGCGACCTCACCCACCACTACGAGATCACGGTGTACGCCCTCGACGTGCCCACGCTCGACCTGCCCGCTTCCACGCCGCCGACCGTCGCAGCGTTCACCATGTCCGGCCACGTCATCGGATACGCCCGGATCACGGGCACAGCCCACCGCTGACCCGGAGACCCGCACCGGGCCCTCGTGATCCACGCCTTGTCAGGGGCGGTCCGCGAGGATCGCCCCTGACAAGGCATCAGCCGACTGCACTCCGAATGACGCCATCCGGCCAGGCGGCCGAACAGCGAAACGCTGCTGGATGGCCAAGAGCGCGGAAGGTGTCTCTCATGTGGTTACTTACTGGCGATGATTCGCATGTCCCCCTTTTGGAATGAGCACATAATTCCCGATCCGTGCTCTGCCCATTCCGCCGCTTCTTCCAGCGCTTCATGCGTATCTTGAAGAGAACGCGGCGGAAGGAAACCGGTATGCCCTCCGAAAACCCTGCTTTCCGGGAACTCCGTCGCCAACATTCTCGCGGAGGCCACTGCGTCCGGCAGGCTGGTTCCCATGAGTATCTTGCCGAAGACGTTAGGGAGCGGGCAGATGAAATCGCCTGTGAAGAGATAGCCGCGATCTGGATCGTGGAGAGAAATTGAGTCGTTGGTGTGGCCCGGCGTGTGCCGTATCGTCAGCTGCCTGCCTCCCAAGTCGATGGGCTTGCTGAGATCCAGCCATTCAGTGACCGTGAACGCGCGTCGCCGTGCACTCACGGAGCTGTGGAAGGTGGAATGATATTCATCGCCTTCACAGTGCTCCCGTATAGCGGGTATGTCTGCGGCCGCGATTCTTTCGAACAGGTGAAGATTTCCAATGTGGTCATAGTGTCCATGGGTGGCGAGGGCGGTTACCGGGAGTCGCGTGAGCTGAGAAGTCACGGCAGAGATGTCGGAGAGCCCGGGGCCCGTATCGAGAAGAATTGCCCTCTCGGTACCCATGATCAGGTAGTGAATGTTGTGCTGATAGTACCGGTATTCCCGAATGGCGATGGTCTGGGGATCAATCGCTTCCGTCTTGTACCATGTCTTGGGGTCGCGATTCCCTATGATTCCAGGAATGTGATCCAAGAGGCAATTCATTTTTTCCCAATCTCTTGTGCGGTGTGAGTTGTCGAGGTTTCCCTCGGTGGTCGGCGCCGGATCCACGGCGACAGCGTTGAATCGACATGGCTGAGATCGGCGCCGGGCCGGCGTGTGCAGGTAGGTGTGCCGGCTTGCCTGCCGGGGGGCGGTATGTCGGCCGACTGCGGTCGCGCCGAGGGACCTTCCGATGCCCCCTGCCGTTCGCCCGAGGGGCGGCCCCGTGCACCTGGTGGACCTCCTTACGCGTGCAGTCGTTGCTGTCCCACCGTCGAGCGGGTTGCTGGTCCGGCTCGGCGTCGTCGGATATGGGGCCGTCCGGGCGGAACCCCTGACGCCTTTCCCCTGGGAGTAACGGGAAGGACGCCAGATGCGTCTGGAGAGGCAGGAGCCCACTGGCAGCGACCCGGGGCCACGCGCCGGACCGGCTCCGTGAGCCGCCTTGACGACACGACAACCATTCGGCATTGACGGGGTGTCAGGCCTCCGTGAAACTACCCGCTCCGATACCTGTATCGGTATCCGCCTCATCGCAGGAGGCGGATACCGAAGGCGGGGCCCGTCATCCCTTGCGCGCCGGGAATCTGCCTTTCCGTACCGATGTGCGCGCCGGCCTCTGCCTCGATCCGCCTCGACACCATCTACTCGGCGACGGTCCGGAAGAATTCGATTTCGACGGCCGAGCGCAGCTGACCTCAGTAGGCGTACCGGGGCAGACCGGGACAGGGCCACCGGGCACAACCGCCACTTGGACTGTTGGCATATGAGCCACCGGTGCCCCACCTCGCTTCTCTATCGGGCAGGTCTCCCGCATGTGTGCGCCCCGAGCGAACGCCCGCGCACCCCCACTCGAGATCGCTTGCGCCACGAGACGGGGCACCACCCAAGTCGGCCCACGCCTGAAGGCATCGGGAAAGCCCCTTCTCCAACGAGAGAGCAACACGGCTCAGGTATCTGATCGGGTAGTTCTGCGGATGCCTGAGGTTGAGGAAGTATCGAATAGTGATTGTGTCGTCAAAGAAAACGACCGCGGGAAGTCAGCCCGATGCAGCGAGCCGAACGGCTCGTTCCCCTCTCCCCCGCCGGACATCCGGTGCCCTTTCCGTCGCCACACGCTGCCGGTTCGAAATGTGCAAAGAACACCCATGAAGTCAGTAATCGCCGCCCACGGCGGCCGCAGTGCCGCGCGCACCCTCCATACCCATCACTTCCGGCCCCGGGACGCCGGGACAGGAAAATGTCGTACCGGTCACCGCACCGACAGCGTACGAACCGAACTCCGCGCGCTTCTCGCCGACCAAGTGGGGGTGCGATGCTCAACAGAAGCCTGAAGTGGTTCACCGGCGTCTTGTACGCCGCGATGGGTATCGGTCAGCTCGCCTCCTTTTCGCAAATGCCGCACATCTTGTCCGCCTACGGGCTGAAGACCGATGAGACCGCCACCGTATTGCCCGCCGCGCTGATCGCAGGTGAACTGGCATGCGGAATATGGTTCCTGGTGCGCCCCCGGTCCAGGTCCGGTCTTGTGGCGTGGGTGTACACGGGCGTGTCGGCGGTGTGGACATTGCTCTCCGTGCAGGCTTACCTTCGTGGGCTGGCCGTTTCGAACAGTGGCACCTTCGGGGTGTACTTCAGCCAGCGACTGAATTGGTTCGCCCTGTTGCAGAATGTTGCGGCTTCGTCATATTCGTACACCCTGTTTCACGTTGCACGCCGGGCCCGCACCCAGCAACCGGTGACAGGTGCTGACGGCGTGCGTGATGTTCACGCGCCATGAGCGGGCCGACCGGGGAGCTGCTGGTCGCGCCGGGTGACCGTGAGCACCTGCTGCGTGTGGCGGAGACGGCCAGGCTGCCAGGGCTCCGTCGTTCTCGCGGTCGGTCCGAAGTGGCCGGTGTGGGTCCGATGCCCCAACTCGGCCGTGATGGCGTTCCGGGATGGATCGGCAGGACCACGTGCAGGCGCAGCCCCCGGTGATCACGGATTGTCGAATTAACTGATCACCACGACCGAGGACCGGGCCTGCCGCGTCATCACCGCCCGTCCCCGGCGGGCTGGGCCAACTCGCCGGTTCCGCCTGAGCGGATACCAACGGGGTAGGCACCGCGCGCCTGCTCCTGCCGCACGAGCGCCGTCACCTCCCGCCGGGGCTCGTCGCTCGGCAACTGCGCCCGTTCGGATCGGGGCCGCCGTCGGCAGGTTGCTCGGCCGGGCCCGTTGCTCCACCGGTCCCGGTGGGGCAACCGCGGTTGTCCGTAGGAGGGTTCCGGTGGGGCAACCGCGGTAGTCCGTCGACCTCGCTGGTCTTTCGGCCGGCTCCGGCCTGTCTCGACCGGCTCCGGCCTGTCTCGACCGTCCCCGGTCGTCTCGACCGACCGTCCCCGGTCGCCCGGCCGGCTCGGGCCTGTCTCGGCCGGCTCCGGTTGCTCGACTACTCGACCGGGGCCGGTTCCGGGGCGTCCTCGGTCTCCGTGTCGCCCGCGGGGTCGACCGGGGTCTTGACGGAGTCGAGGAGGAGCTGGGAGACGTCGACGACCTGGACGGACTCCTTGGCCTGGCCGTCGTTCTTCTTGCCGTTGACCGAGTCGGTCAGCATGACCAGGCAGAACGGGCAGGCGGTGGAGACGATGTCGGGGTTGAGGGAGAGGGCTTCGTCGACGCGCTCGTTGTTGATGCGCTTGCCGATCCGCTCCTCCATCCACATCCGCGCGCCGCCGGCGCCGCAGCAGAAGCCGCGCTCCTTGTGGCGGTGCATCTCCTCGTTGCGCAGGCCCGGGACCTTGCCGATGATCTCCCGCGGCGGGGTGTAGATCTTGTTGTGGCGGCCCAGGTAGCAGGGGTCGTGGTAGGTGATGAGGCCCTCGACCGGGGTCACCGGGATCAGCTTGCCCTCGTCGATGAGGTGCTGGAGCAGCTGGGTGTGGTGGATGACCTCGTAGTCGCCGCCGATCTGCGGGTACTCGTTGCCGAGGGTGTTGAGGCAGTGCGGGCAGGTGGCGACGATCTTCTTCGCCGACTTCGGCTTGCGGGACCCTTCGGTGACCTTGCCGTCGTCGTCCATCTCCTCGCCGAACGCCGCGTTCAGCGACATGACGTTCTCCATGCCGAGCTCCTGGAACAGGGGCTCGTTGCCGAGGCGGCGGGCGGAGTCACCGGTGCACTTCTCGTCGCCGCCCATGATCGCGAACTTGACGCCCGCGATGTGCAGCAGTTCGGCGAAGGCCTTGGTGGTCTTCTTGGCCCGGTCCTCCAGGGCGCCGGCGCAGCCGACCCAGTAGAGGTACTCGACCTCGGTGAGGTCCTCGATGTCCTTGCCGACGACCGGGACCTCGAAGTCGACCTCCTTGGTCCATTCCAGGCGCTGCTTCTTGGCCAGGCCCCAGGGGTTGCCCTTCTTCTCCAGGTTCTTCAGCATCGTGCCGGCCTCGGAGGGGAAGGCCGACTCGATCATCACCTGGTAGCGGCGCATGTCGACGATGTGGTCGACGTGCTCGATGTCCACCGGGCACTGCTCGACGCAGGCTCCGCAGGTGGTGCAGGACCAGAGCACGTCGGGGTCGATGACTCCGTGCTCCTCGGCGGTGCCGATCAGCGGGCGCTCGGCCTCGGCCAGCGCGGCCGCGGGCACCTGGGCGAGCTGCTCCTCGGTGCCCTTCTCCTCGCCCTCCATGGTCTTGCCGCCGCCGGCGAGCAGGTAGGGGGCCTTGGCGTGGGCGTGGTCCCGCAGGGACATGATCAGCAGCTTGGGGGAGAGCGGCTTGCCGGTGTTCCAGGCCGGGCACTGGGACTGGCAGCGGCCGCACTCGGTGCAGGTGGAGAAGTCCAGCAGGCCCTTCCAGGAGAACTGCTCGACCTGGGAGACGCCGAAGACGTCGTCCTCGCCGGGGTCGGTGAAGTCGATGGGCTGCCCGCCGGAGGTCATCGGCTGCAGGCCGCCGAGTGCGGTGCCGCCGGTCGCGTTCCGCTTGAACCAGATGTTGGGGAACGCCAGGAAGCGGTGCCAGGCCACACCCATGTTGGTGTTGAGCGAGACGACGATCATCCAGATGAACGAGGTGCCGATCTTCACCATGGCGGTGAGGTAGACCAGGTTCTGCAGAGTGGTGACGCTCAGGCCCTTGAAGGCCAGGACGAGCGGGTACGAGGCGAAGTAGGAGGCCTCGTAGGCGTCGACGTGGTGGAGGGCGCCCTCCAGGCCGCGCAGGACGTAGATCGCCAGGCCGATGGTGAGGATGACGTACTCGACGAAGTAGGCCTGGCCGGCCTTGGATCCGGCGAACCGCGACTTGCGGCCCGCGCGGGACGGCAGGCTCATCAGGCGGATGCTCATCAGGACGACGATGCCGATGGTCGTCATGACGCCGATGAACTCGATGTACATGTCGAACGGCAGGAAGCCGCCGATGACCGGCAGCGTCCAGTCGGCCTGGAAGAGCTGGCCGAAGGCCTGTGCGAGGGTCGGCGGCAGCGTCAGGAAGCCGACGGCGACGAACCAGTGGGCGAAGCCGATGATGCCCCACCGGTTCATCCGGGTGTGTCCGAGGAACTCCCGTACCAGCGTCACGCTCCGCTGGTAGGGGTTGTCGGTACGGGTGCCGGCGGGCACCGGCTGGCCCAGCCGGAAGTACCGGACGAACTGGCCGACGGCGCGCGCGAGCAGCGCCACGCCGACCACGGTCAAGACCAGCGACACGATGATCGCGGCGAGTTGCATGGGGGCTCCTCGGGCCTGCGAGATGGTTCGAGGGGATATTACTAAGCGGTAACTTATTCAGTCCGTTCGAGACTACCCCCATCTTCGGTCGCACTGTAGCCAGGCGTGCGGTGATCTGTGTCGCTGAGGCTTGCCTCAAGTCGGCGGGTCGGCGTGGCGTGCGGTGCCGCCCCCTCCCGCGCCCGGGGTGATCCGATCGTGTTATTCGCGCCAAATCGGTGCAATTGCCACTAATTTATATCCGTGCTCTACGGGATCGCCTCCGCCACCGCCGCCCTTCTCCTCGCCGCCGTCCTCGCCGCTCTCCTCCGGGTGCCCGCCCTGCGGTACGGGATCACCGACCGGCGCCGCCGGGTCCGTCCCGGCCGGGGCCGGCCCGTGCCGCTGCTCGGCGGTGCGGCCGTGGCGGCCGCCACCTGCCTCGTCGCCGTGGCGGGGGAGTGGAGCGGTGCCGCCCCGCTGGGGCACGGGGTCGGCCGGCTGCTCGCCGCGGCGGCGGTCGTGGCGGCGCTGGGGCTGGCCGCGGACGTGTGGCGGCTGAAGGCGCGGTTCCTGGCGGCCGGTACGGCGGTGGCGGCGGTCTGCGTCGTGCCCTACGGCGAGACGGGTGTGCCGGGTGGGCTGCTGGCGGCCGGCTGGATCGTGTGCGCCGCGCTCGCCTTCCGGTCGCTGGACCACGCGGACGCGCTCGCGGGCACCGTCGCGGTGGTGACCGCCTTCGGCGTGGGGGTCTGCGCGGCGATCGAGGTGCGGGACGGACTCGCGGTGCTGCTGAGCGTGCTCGCCGCCGCGATGACCGGCTTCCTGATGCACAACTGGCCGCCCGCGCGGATCGCGCTCGGTGCCTGCGGCTCGCTGTTCGCCGGGTTCCTGCTCGCCTCCGCCGCCGTGCTGACCCGGGCCGGTCACGGCATCGCGTCCTCCGCGGGGGTGTTGTTCGCGCTGACCGCGGTGGCGGCCGCCGACGCCGTCCTGGTCGTCCTCGTACGGCGCTCGGCGGGGCGGCCGCTGCGGCGCCCGGGCCCCGACCACCTGGCCCACCGGCTGCGGCGGCTGGGGCCGGGCCCGCGGGCCTCGGTGGTCCTGCTCGGCGTCGCGGCCTTCGCCGGAGCCGGGACGGGCGTGCTGGTGCAGGCCGGGTGGGCCGGTGCGGGGGCGGCGCTGTGGGTGGTCGCGGCGGCGCTGGCGGCCGTGCTCGGACTGCTCCGCGCCGAGCCCCGCGCCGAGCCCCGCGCCGAGCCCCGCGCTGAGTTCCGCGCCGAGTCCCGCGCCGAGCCCCGCGCCGAGCCCCGCGCCGAGCCCCGCGGTGTCCGCGGGGGCGTCGTCTTCGGCCCGGCCGCCGCCGAGGCCGGGGGCGACCCCGCCGGCGAGGGTGCCGGCGGGCTCGGGGGCGGGGCCGCGAGCGGGGCCGCCCGTGAACCTGCCGCCGCGGTGGCCGCCGAGACCGCTGCGGGGCGGGGCGCCGCCGACGTGACTGGGCGGGGTGCCGCCGAGGTGACGGGGCGGGGTGCTGTCGAGGCCGCCGGGTGGGATGCCTGATGTCGTCGCAGCTCAGAGGGTCATTGCGCGTAAGGAACGGATAAGAGTTGAGTCTGCTCGGCTCAGGTCTGTTGACCGCAGCGCGGACGTCGTGCACACTTGAGTCCGTTCCACTCAAGTCAGCTGGAGGAATCAACCATGGCACGTGCGGTCGGCATCGACCTGGGCACGACTAACTCCGTCGTCAGCGTTCTGGAGGGCGGCGAGCCCACCGTCATCACCAACGCCGAGGGCGCCAGGACCACGCCGTCCGTCGTCGCCTTCGCCAAGAACGGCGAGGTGCTCGTCGGCGAGGTGGCCAAGCGTCAGGCGGTCACCAACGTGGACCGGACCATCCGCTCGGTGAAGCGCCACATGGGCACCGACTGGAAGATCCAGCTCGACGGCAAGGACTTCAACCCGCAGCAGATCTCCGCGTTCATCCTGCAGAAGCTGAAGCGGGACGCCGAGTCCTACCTGGGCGAGAAGGTGACCGACGCGGTCATCACCGTCCCCGCCTACTTCAACGACTCCGAGCGCCAGGCCACCAAGGAGGCCGGTGAGATCGCGGGCCTCAACGTCCTGCGCATCGTCAACGAGCCCACCGCGGCCGCGCTCGCCTACGGCCTCGACAAGGACGACCAGACGATCCTCGTCTTCGACCTCGGCGGCGGCACCTTCGACGTCTCGCTGCTGGAGATCGGCGACGGTGTCGTCGAGGTGAAGGCCACCAACGGCGACAACCACCTCGGTGGCGACGACTGGGACCAGCGCATCGTCGACTTCCTGGTCAAGCAGTTCCAGTCCGGTCACGGCGTGGACCTCAGCAAGGACAAGATGGCGCTCCAGCGCCTGCGCGAGGCCGCCGAGAAGGCCAAGATCGAGCTGTCCTCGTCCACCGAGACCTCGATCAACCTGCCCTACATCACGGCCTCCGCCGAGGGTCCGCTGCACCTGGACGAGAAGCTCACCCGGGCCCAGTTCCAGCAGCTCTCGGCCGACCTGCTGGAGCGGTGCAAGACGCCGTTCCACAACGTCATCAAGGACGCCGGCATCTCCATCAGCGACATCGACCACATCGTGCTGGTCGGCGGCTCCACCCGGATGCCCGCCGTCGCCGACCTGGTCAAGGAGCTGACCGGCGGCAAGGAGGCCAACAAGGGCGTCAACCCGGACGAGGTCGTCGCCATCGGCGCCTCGCTCCAGGCCGGTGTCCTCAAGGGCGAGGTCAAGGACGTCCTGCTGCTCGACGTCACCCCGCTGTCCCTCGGTATCGAGACCAAGGGCGGCATCATGACCAAGCTGATCGAGCGCAACACCACCATCCCGACCAAGCGGTCGGAGATCTTCACCACGGCCGAGGACAACCAGCCGTCGGTGCAGATCCAGGTCTACCAGGGCGAGCGCGAGATCGCGGCCTACAACAAGAAGCTCGGCATGTTCGAGCTGACCGGTCTGCCGCCGGCGCCGCGCGGCGTCCCGCAGATCGAGGTGTCCTTCGACATCGACGCCAACGGCATCATGCACGTGACCGCGAAGGACCTGGGCACGGGCAAGGAGCAGAAGATGACCGTCACCGGCGGCTCCTCGCTGCCGAAGGACGAGGTCGACCGGATGCGCCAGGAGGCCGAGCAGTACGCGGAGGAGGACCACCGCCGCCGCGAGTCCGCCGAGGCCCGCAACCAGGGCGAGCAGCTCGTCTACCAGACCGAGAAGTTCCTCAAGGACAACGAGGACAAGGTCCCCGGCGAGGTGAGGACCGAGGTCGAGACCTCCGTCGGCGAGCTGAAGGAAGCGCTCAAGGGCGAGGACGCCGCCGAGATCCGCACCGCCACCGAGAAGGTCGCCGCGGTCTCCCAGAAGCTGGGCCAGGCCATGTACGCCGACGCCCAGGGTGCCCAGGCCGCGGGTGGTCCGGAGGGCGCCGCCGACGGTGGCGCGAAGGCCGCCGAGGACGACGTGGTCGACGCCGAGATCGTGGACGACGAGCGCAAGGACGGTGCCGCGTAATGACGGAGGAGACCCCGGGCTTCGAGGAGAAGCCCGACGTCCCCTCCGGCGCCGCCGACGACGCCGAGCCGCAGGCCGCCGCCCCCTCCGCGGAGGAGGGCGCGGCCCCGGCCGGGGACGCAAGCGCACAGGTCACCGGCCTGACCGCGCAGCTGGACCAGACGCGTACCGCGCTCGGTGAGCGCACCGCGGACCTCCAGCGGCTGCAGGCCGAGTTCCAGAACTACCGGCGCCGTGTCGACCGGGACCGGATCGCGGTCAAGGAGGTCGCCATCGCGAACCTCCTGACCGAGCTGCTTCCGGTGCTGGACGACATCGGCCGCGCGCGGGAGCACGGCGAACTGGTCGGCGGGTTCAAGTCCGTCGGGGAGTCGCTGGAGACCGTGGCGGCGAAGATGGGGCTGCAGCAGTTCGGCAAGGAGGGCGAGTCCTTCGACCCGACGATCCACGAGGCGCTGATGCACTCGTACGCGCCGGACGTCACCGAGACGACCTGCGTGGCGATCCTGCAGCCCGGGTACCGGATCGGCGAGCGCACCATCCGCCCCGCACGGGTGGCGGTGGCCGAGCCGCAGCCCGGCGCCCAGACGGTCAAGGCGGCCGACGAGTCGGAGGCGGCCGCCGACGACGCGGACAGCAAGGAGAACGGTGGCCCGGAGGAGGGCTGACGTCATCACCGTCATCACCGAGGGGAAGGAGGGACGTCGAGGGTGAGTACCAAGGACTTCATCGAGAAGGACTACTACAAGGTCCTCGGCGTCCCCAAGGACGCCACCGAGGCCGAGATCAAGAAGGCGTACCGGAAACTCGCCCGCGAGTTCCACCCGGACGCCAACAAGGGCAACGCCAGGGCCGAGGAGCGCTTCAAGGAGGTCTCCGAGGCGAACGACGTCCTCGGTGACCCCAAGAAGCGCAAGGAGTACGACGAGGCCCGCGCCCTGTTCGGCAACGGCGGGTTCCGTCCGGGGCCGGGCGCGGGCGGCGGTTCCTTCAACTTCGACCTGGGCGACCTCTTCGGGGGCGCCCAGGGAGGCCAGGGCGGCGGTCAGGGCGGTTTCGGCGGCGGCGGCGGCGGTGGGATCGGCGACGTGTTCGGCGGCCTGTTCAACCGCGGCGGCACCGGTGCCCGCACCCAGCCCCGCCGCGGCCAGGACGTCGAGTCCGAGGTCACCCTGAGCTTCACGGAGGCGATCGAGGGGGCGACGGTCCCGCTGCGGATGTCCTCGCAGCAGCCCTGCAAGGCCTGTTCCGGCACCGGCGACAAGAACGGCACCCCGCGGGTGTGCCCGACCTGTGTCGGTACCGGTCAGGTCGCGCGGGGCTCCGGCGGCGGCTTCTCGCTGACCGACCCCTGCCCGGACTGCAAGGGCCGCGGACTGATCGCGGAGGACCCGTGCGAGGTCTGCAAGGGCAGCGGGCGGGCGAAGTCCTCCCGCACCATGCAGGTGCGCATCCCGGCCGGTGTGTCGGACGGGCAGCGCATCCGGCTGCGCGGCAAGGGCGCGCCCGGCGAGCGGGGCGGCCCGGCGGGCGACCTGTACGTCGTCGTGCACGTCGACGCGCACCCCGTGTTCGGGCGCAGGGGCGACAACCTGACGGTGACCGTTCCGGTGACCTTCTCGGAGTCCGCGCTCGGCGGCGAGATCAGGGTGCCCACCCTGGGCGGTCCGCCGGTGACGCTGAAGCTGCCGCCGGGCACCCCGAACGGGCGTACGATGCGCGCGCGTGGCAAGGGCGCGGTCCGCAAGGACGGCACCCGGGGCGATCTGCTGGTCACCGTCGAGGTGAGTGTTCCGAGGGACCTGTCGGGGAAGGCTCGTGACGCGCTGGAGGCGTATCGCGAGGCGACCGCGGACGAGGACCCGCGGGCCGAGCTGTTCGAGGCGGCGAAGGGAGCTTGAGAGGGATGGACGGCCGTCGACGCAACCCGTATGAACTGACCGAGGACACCCCGGTCTACGTCATCTCGGTGGCGGCCCAGCTCTCCGGTCTCCACCCGCAGACGCTGCGCCAGTACGACCGGCTCGGCCTGGTCTCCCCGGACCGCACCGCCGGCCGGGGCCGCCGCTACTCGGCCCGTGACATCGAACTGCTCCGCCAGGTGCAGCAGTTGTCGCAGGACGAGGGCATCAACCTGGCCGGCATCAAGCGGATCATCGAACTGGAGAACCAGGTCGCCGCGCTGCAGTCGCGGGTCGCGGAGCTGCAGACGGCGCTGGAGGGCGCGGCGGCGGCGATGCAGCAGCGGGAGGCCGCCGTTCACGCCTCCTACCGGCGCGACCTGGTGCCGTATCAGGAGGTCCAGCAGACCAGCGCGCTGGTCGTCTGGCGGCCGAAGCGGCAGCAGTCCTCGGACTGAGCGGTCCCCGGACTTGGTGGTCCTCGGACTGAGCGGTCCTCGGACTTGGTGGTCCTCGGACTGAGCGGTCCTCGCTCCGAGCAGCCTCGGGGCCGAGTGGTCCTCGGACCGAGTGGCGCGCAGGCGGTGTCGCGCAGGCGGTGTCGCGCAGGCGGTGTCGCGCAGGCGGTGTGCAGGGCCCGGACCTCTCACGGGGTCTCCGGGCCCTGCCGCATGTGCGGGGTCCTGCCGCATGTTCGGGGGTCCTGCCGCACGTGCGGGATGGCCGAGTTCGTTCGGTGGGTCGGACACGCGCGGTCCGCTTCCGTCCGCCCGCGTCGGCCGCTCCCTGCGGCAGGCTTCGGCAACTTCCGTAGCGTGGACGGTCCATAACGTGTGCTTGGTGGGGGTTTTGCATCATCTTCGCGAACGGTTTCGCACGGAACGGTGCGTGATGTTGCTATCTCGTTAAGTGGTGGGGCTTGACGCCGGGTAGCGGCGAAGCGTTGGCTTTTCAGTCACGTGAGCCGCACCGCGCCTCCACCCGTCACGCACCTGAAGTGAGCCCCGCATGCGTCGTACCGCCATATTCGTGGCCGCCTCCGCCATGACCCTTTCGCTCGCCGGATGCGGCATGCTGAACGCCACGAGTGACGGCGCCTCGGCGCGTCCGACCAAGGGCAACGACATCACGGTGGGCCTGCTGCTGCCGGAGAACGTGAACACCCGCTACGAGAAGTTCGACCTGCCCATCATCAAGGACAAGGTCCGCTCGCTCACCGGCGGGAAGGGCAAGGTCCAGTACGCCAACGCCGAGCAGAAGGCCGACAAGCAGAGCAGCCAGCTCCAGGCCATGATCGACGACAAGGTCGACGTGATCCTGCTGGACGCGGTCGACTCGCACGCGATCGCCGGCGACGTGAAGAAGGCCAAGGACGCGGGCATCCCCGTCATCGCCTACGACCGGCTGGCCGAGGGCCCGATCGACGGTTACGTCTCCTTCGACAACGAGCTGGTCGGCGAGGTGCAGGGCCGCACCCTGCTGGAGGCGATGGGCGACGGGGACCACACCTCCGACAAGATCGTGATGATGAACGGCTCGCCCACCGACCCCAACGCGGCGCAGTTCAAGCAGGGTGCGCTGGCCGAGCTGAACGGCAAGGTCAACATCGCCGAGTCCTACGACACCAAGGACTGGGACCCGGACAACGCCAAGGCCAACATGGCCGAGGCGATCCAGGCGATCGGCGTGGACAAGATCGCCGCCGTCTACTCCGCCAACGACGCCATGGCCGGCGGCATCGTCAAGGCCCTCAAGGCCGCGGGCCGCACCGACCTGCCGCCCATCACCGGCCAGGACGCGGAACTGTCCGCGGTGCACCGCATCCTCGCCGGCGACCAGTACATGAGCGTCTACAAGTCGTACCCGCAGGAGGCCGACGCCGCCGCCGAGATGGCCGTCGCCAAGGTGCAGGGGCACGGCATCCAGTTCGACGCCCTCACCTCCGACAAGGTCGACAGCCCCACCAAGAAGGGCATTCCCGCGCAGCTGGTCAGTGTCGTCGCCCTGACCAAGAGCAACATCATGGACACCGTCGTCGCGGACGGCATCTACAAGGTCTCCGAGATCTGCACCGCCAAGTACGCGGCGGCCTGCAAGGAGAACAAGGTGAAGTGAGGCCCGGCCGGGGGCGCGAGGCCCCCGCCCGCACCTCGCACGCCGACTCGGCCCGGTGCGAACGCGCCGGGCCGAGGTCGGGAGGAAACACCCCGAACCGGTGGTTTCCCCTGCCCGTCGTGTGCCCAGCCTTGTTGCGGAGCACGTCCGGCCCGCGCATAGTTGCGCTGCGTAGGAGGCTGGAACCGGGGGTGGAGGGCGATGGCCGGGCACGCTACGGATGAGCATCCCCACGGCGCCGACCGGCTGTGCGAGGCCGGGGACCGCGTGTACTCCCGGGCCGTGCGGCGCGGCCGGGTGAGCCGCCATGACGCCGACCCGGTCCCCTGCCTGCTGGAGCTGGCGCTGCTCCACCCCGACCCGGACGACATGGACTGGCTGGTGCCGACGGCGCCGCAGGAGGTCATGACCAGGCTGCTGCGCGGTGTGTACGACGAGGTCGCCGCCGGCCAGCGCCGGGTGGGCGTCGCGGTCGCGGCCGTGGAGCGCTACGCGGCCCTGGGAGGCGGTGGTGCGCCGGCCGCGGGCCCCGGTGCCGCGGAGGGCTCCGCCATCCGCGTGCTGGACGGCCTGCCCCGCATCCAGGCGGCCATGGACGAGGCGACGCAGGCCTGCACCACGGAGGTGCTCACCGTCCAGCCCGGCGGCATCCGGCGGGAGCACGAGCTGTCCGAGGGCCTGCACCGGGCGCTGGCGCTGCGCGGGCGGGGCGTGCGGATGCGCGACCTGTACAACCACGTCGCACGGCACGGTCAGGGCCTGCTGAACTACCTGGAGCTGATGGGCGACACGGTGGAGGCGCGGACCCTGGACGAGGTCGTCGACCGGCTGATCCTCTTCGACCGCACGGTCGCCTTCGTCCCGGCCAACAGCGAGCACACCATGGCGCTGGAGCTTCGCCACCCGGCGCTCATCTCCTACCTGGTCACCGTCTTCGAGCGGCTGTGGCGGCTGGCCGTCCCGCTGTCCGCGCCGATCCCCGACACCGGCATCGAGGGCATCTCGCACCGCGAGCAGTCCATCGCCGCGCTGCTCGCCGAGGGGCACCAGGACGCGGTCATCGCCGAGCGGCTCGGCATCAGCGTGCGCACCTGCCGGGCGCACATCGCGCGCCTGTCGGAGCGGCTGGGCGCGGCGAGCCGGACGCAGCTGGGGGTGCGTATCGCGCAGGTGGGGCTGGACGGCCAGGTCCGCCCGGCGGGGCCGGCCGCGGTCGCCGCGCCCGAACGGGGATCGTCGGCCGCGGGGTGAGGCGCGGGGCGGGGTGCCGGGCCGGTGGACACGTGTCAGGTCGGTCCCGGGGGCGGGAGGCCGGTTACTGGTCGAGCATCCCGGACTGCGCGATGAGGTAGCCGAGCTGGGCCCGGCTGCCGCTGCCCAGGGCGGACGCCAGTTTGGCGATGTGCGCCCGGCAGGTGCGCACGTTCATCCCGAGCCGGCGGGCTATCGCCTCGTCGACGTGGCCCTCCACCAGGAGCTTGGCGATGGAGTGCTGGACCTCCGTGATGCCGTCCGGTGCGGTCTCGTAGGGGGCGCCGGTGCTCAGCGGCACCGAGCGGTCCCACAGGAACTCGAAGAGCTTGGTCAGGTAGCGGACGATGCCGGGGTGGCGGAGTTCCAGGGCGACCTGCTGGTCGTCGCGGGCCGGGATGAAGGCGACCGACTTGTCGCAGATGATCAGCCGCTCCACCAGTTCGTCGATGGTGCGGTATTCGGCCTTGCCGTTGGAGAGGTGGGACGCGTAGGCCAGCTTCTCCGGGCTGTAGCGTGCCGTGTGCTGGTAGAGGGTGCGGATGCGCACCCCGCGTTCGATGAGCGGCCGGTCGCGCTCCAGGCCCTGCAGGAGGCTGCGTTCGGGGCGGTTGCCGCTGGGCTGGATGGTGAGTACCTCCGACTGGCACTGGGTGGCTGCCAGGTTGAGCGCCGCGTTGATACGCTCGCCGCCCTCCAGCACGGTGATCGAGTCGGTGGACGCCGTCACCTGGGTGCTCAGCGCCATGAACGGCTCGAAGACGTCGGCGAGTTCGATCGACATCCGCCGGCGTTCGGTGATCTCGTGCTCTATGGGGTGCAGTCGCTGGGCGAGGGCGGCCGCCGGAGGGACCGGGCGCAACCAGTCCGCATCGTCAGGATCGGGGTAGAGGAGGGAGAACTCCACCAAGCAGGGCGCCGATTCCACGTCGACACGTGCGATGCGTCCCGTACGCAGGGCGTTCGCGTAGAGGCGGCCACCCTCGTCGCACATATCGGTGACCGCATGGGGATGTGTCGCTTTGACCTGATTCGTTTCCAAATCTCCACCCCCCAGGGTCCTGAACATGCAGGAACATGATGCATCGATTGTGTGGCCACGACGTGCCTGAATGAGCCATCGTCTTACCCGACGGGGGAAGAGGGACCTTCAAGTGAGGACGAAGCCGAATATGCGTAAGAGAATGCTTCGCTCGATACTTGTCGCCACCTTCTCCGCTGTCGTGGCCTTCGGAACACTGAGTGGCCTCTCTGGTGTGAAGGGTGACGTTCGGGCGGACACTGCGTGGCCTGCCGCAGCCGTACTCGCGGACACTGCGTGGCCTGCCGTAGTCGTGGAAGCGGACACCGCCTGGCCGGCGGACACCGCATGGCCTGCCGCGGTGGTGCAGGCGGACACTGCCTGGCCTGCGGCGCCGATCGTGCCGGCGGACACCGCATGGCCGGCGGCCCCGGTCGTGCCGGGGGACACCGCATGGCCGGCGCCCGGGGAGGCTGTACAGGCGGACACCGCATGGCCCGCAGCGGCGGTGGTGCAGGCGGACACCGCCTGGCCTGCGGCGGCGATGGTGCCGGCGGACACGGCCTGGCCTGCGGCGCCGGTGGTGCCGGGGGACACCGCATGGCCGGCGCCCGGGGAGGCGGTACAGGCGGACACCGCCTGGCCCGCCGTGGTCGCGGACAGTGATCCGGGGTACGTCGGCCCTTCGGCGGCCGACGCCACCGGCGGTGAGGAGCAGACGTGACCAACCCACCCGACGATCGCTCCTTCCGGCGAGAAATGGCCACCGCCTACCGCTCCGGATGGCACTTCATCGACCTGGTCACCGCGCTGCCCCATGACGGTGACTCGCTGATGGTGACCGTGTTCGGTGAGCCGGTCGTCGTCACCCGCGACGAGGACGGTGACGTGCGGGCGTACCGATGTCTGCGGCGGCCTCGGGGGGCGCCACAGCCGGTTCGGTGCGCGATCCGGTACGGCATGATCTTCGTCAACCTCGACCAGCGTGAGCAGCAACTGACGCAGCCGGCGGCTCCGGCTGTTCCCCGGACCATCTCAGCCACCCCCCGCAGTGCCTGACGCGATTCCCCCGTCGT
>NZ_JBJZOJ010000047.1:0-60267 GCF_047200655.1 Streptomyces sp. MS06 | reverse complement strand
ACGGCGGCGCACCCGTTCACCGCACCCGTACGGGTCACCGCGGGCGGTCACCGGCGTCGGCCCACGTCCCGGAGAGCGCACGACCGGGACCAGGGCGGCGGTCCGCCCGGCTCAGAAACCCTCGCGGCACTCGCGCAGGATCTTCCTGGTGCGCTGCGCCGACGCGGCGTGCGTGGTCAGATGGTCCAGCACCTCCAGGTGCGCGGACACCTCCGCACGCGAGTCCAGGTACAGCGCGCCGGTCAGGTACTCCGTGACGACCATGTCGGGCAGTTCCGGCTCCGCGAACCGGAAGAGCGAGAACGGCGCGTACGTACCCGGGTGCGGCCCCGAGGCGAACTCGGCGACCTGAAGCGTGACCCGCTGCCGTTCGGCGTACTCCAGCAGCTTGTCCAACTGGCCCCGCATCACCTCGGACCGCATGCTCACCGGACGCAGCAGCACCGTCTCGTCCATGATCACCCACAGGTGGGGGGCGTCGGGGCGGTCCAGCAGCCGCTGCCGCTCCAGCCGCAGCGACACGTGCCGCTCGATCGCCTCCGGAGTGGTCTGCCCGACCGTCCCGGACTCCAGGACGGCGCGCGCGTAGTCCTCGGTCTGGAGCAGTCCCGGCACGAAGTGCGGTTCGTAGGAGCGCATCATCTTCGCCGCGCCCTCCAGGCTGACGAACAGGCTGAACCAGTCCGGCAGCACGTCGTGGTAGCGCTGCCACCAGCCCGGCCGGTTGGCCTCCTCGGCGAGCTCCACGAACACCGCGGCCTCGTCCGCGGGCACACCGTAGGTCTCCAGCAGCACCTGTACGTACGGGATCTTCAGCGCGACCTCGGCCGTCTCCATCCGCCGTACCGTCGCGGGCGCCACCCGCAGAACCTGTGCCGCCTCCTCGCGCCTTAGGCCGGCCGCCTCCCGCAGTTCCTGCAGCCTCTTGCCGAGCACCACCTGACCCACGGTGGGCGCCGGACGCCGCTCACTCACGCCACGTCTCCCCTGCGCGTCGCCGAAGCATGTCCGCAGTCTGTCACGGCCCGGCCGCGGACTCACCGGGGCGGAGGGGAGGCCTTCGCCACGTCGCCTGCCGCCGAGCGGGCCGAGAGCGGCGACACGAACGGCAGGGGCCGGCCCCCTGCTCGACGATCAGCGGGAGGAACCGGCCCGCAGCGACAGGTCCGGCCGGCTGACCCGCCGCCGCCCGCGCCGGGCCCGCAGCAGCGAAACGACCCCCGGTCGGCGGCGGAGGCGGCTGCGGTGCACGAGGGACCGGGGTCCACGACCGCGGCCCGTGGAGCGCTGCACCCGGGGGGCGCCGAGCCGGCGGTCGCCCGCCGGCGCACCCGCCCCGGCGACGCGGCGCGTGACCAGGGCCGCGGGGCGCGACCTGTGGCAGGCTGGACGGGTACGCGCCGGACCACCGCAGGAGGAGTCGGCCATGGCCGTCGAAGCGCTGTCGCAGCAGGACCTGGAGGAGCGGCTGGCCGAGCTGCCCGGCTGGTCGCTCGACGGGGGCCGGCTCGCCCGCTCCTACCGGCTGCCGGACCACTTCGCGGCGACCGCGCTGGTCGTCCACGTCGCCCGGGTGCAGGAGGAGCTGAACCACCACTCCGACCTCACCCTCGGCTACAACACCGTCTCCCTGGCGGTGCAGACCCACAGCGCCGGCGGCGCGGTCACCGCACTCGACGTGGAACTGGCCCGCCGGGTGGAGCAGCTCGCACCCGCGCACGGGGCGCGGTGACCGGGGCCGGAGCGGAGCCAGGACGGGGGGACCGTGCTCGACTACGAGCAGGAAGCCGAACGGTACGACGCGCTGCGCGGCGGTGAACCCCGGGCGGCCGCCGCAGCGGAGGCGGTGCTGGGCCTGGTGCCCGCGCAGGCGCGGAGCCTGCTCGACGCCGGTTGCGGAACCGGCATCGTCACCCGGCGCCTGGCCGGAGCCCGGGACGGCCTGCGGGTCACCGGAGTCGACCTCGCCGCCGCGATGGTCCGGCAGGCGGCGGGCCGCCTGCCCGGTGCGGTGGTCCGTGCCGACAGCCGCCGGCTGCCGTTCCCCGGCGCCGCGTTCGACGCGGTGGCCACCGTCTGGCTGCTGCACCTGGTCGGCGGCCCGGCGCAGGCGCGCGCCGTGGTCGCCGAGTGTGCCCGCGTGCTCCGGCCGGGCGGGGTGTACGTCACGACCGTCGACAAGGCCGCCGCGCACAACGTCGGAAGCGACATCGACGCGGTGCTGGCCTCCCGCCCGCGCTCCCCGGTGCACGACGCGGACGCCGACGTGGAGTCGTACGCTCGCGCGCACGGGCTGGTCCCCGCCGGTCTGGCCCGCTTTCCCGGCCTGGGCCAGGGCCGCAGCCCGCGGCGCACCATCGCCGACCTGCGCCGCGGCTGGTTCGTCACGCTGCCCCCCGGAGACCCGCTCAGCGAACGGTACGCCGACCGGCTGGCCGGGTTGCCCGACCAGGAACGGCCGCGCCCCGAACCCGAGTTCACGTTGCGGGCGTTCCGCAAGCAGCCTTCCGACCCGGCCTCCTGAGCGTCCCCGTACCGGCCGTCCGGGCGTCCCCGCACCGGCCGTTCGACCGCCTGACTGCCTGACTGCCTGACCGCCTGATCGGTTGGCCGCCTGATCGGTTGGCCGAACAGGCCCGGGTGTGTGAGAGCCGGGCGGCCCCCAATGCGGGTGGGGCCGCCCGGTCGGGGCCCGGCGCCGGTGCCGGGCCCCTGTGCACGCGGAGTTTCAGCGGGGACTTATTCGAGGAGCTCCGCGTACGATCCCATGGCCAGGGCGATGTCCGCCTGGGCCCAGAACCGGTGGTACGTGAACACCGGCGCGGCACCGCCGGCGAGGTAGTCCTCGATCTTCGACCAGGCCGGGTCGTCCTGGTAGAACGAGCGCAGCGAGGCGAAGGTGGACGAGGAGTCGATGGCGTCGCCGTTCGGCATGGTGCCGCTGAAGCCGCTCGGCACGTAGACGGCGTCGCCGAAGCGGTTGTAGTCGGAGCGGGTCTCGGGGACCGCTATGCCCAGCGAGTCCTGGTAGTTGTCCCACATGCCGTCCAGCAGCGCCTTCGCCGTGGACTTCGCCTCGGTGTCGCCGGACCGGGCGGCGTAGTACGTCAGCGTCTTGGCGTACGCGCCCGCCACGCCGACGTCGTTGGTGTAGTCGGCGACGGTGACGTGCAGATCGCTGTTGGCGCCCGGGTCGGACGGGTTCCAGGTGTCGGGCTGGCCGCTCCAGTGCAGGGTGGACGGGATCTGGTAGGTGCCGTCGGGGTTGACGGTGGTCTCGGACAGGGCCCAGGCGACCCACTTGTCGAGCACGGCCTTGGCGTCGGCGTCACCGGTCTGCTGGTAATACTCCGCGACGCGCTCCATGGACCATGCCTGGAAGCCGAACCACTGGTTGGACGGCGGGTCGTGGTAGACCGGCTCCCAGTCGTAGTACATGCCGTAGAAGGTCGGGGTGCCGGCCGGCGGGGTGGCGTAGCGGCCCTCCCAGCTGTTGGTGGCGCCGCCCGCGATGGCGCCCTCGTCGGACTGCAGCCAGCGGTAGAACTCGAGCTGACGGCCGAGGGACTTCGCCCAGTCCGCGGCGCCCGTCGCCGACTTGGGCTCCAGGTCGGGGTACGAGCTGAGCGCGTAGGCCGCCAGCGGGTTCTGGTAGCCGCCGTGTACGTGGCTGGAGCCGATCCGCCAGGCCCAGCCGGCGGAGGTGTCGGTGGCGCCGCCCCAGGCGTAGTACCAGGAGAGCAGGTAGTGCGAGGAGTCCTTGCCGGAGCCGGCCGGGCAGGCCGACGGGCCGACGCAGTCGCCGATCTTCTTGAAGTACTTGTCGTACATCGAGTAGCGCAGGTAGTCGCCCATCTTGGCCGCCTTGGCGACCGTGGACTTCACCTCGGCGCCCTGGCCCTGCTCCTTGGCCCACACGTCCGCCCAGTAGGCGGCCTGCACGGCACGGGCGTCGGCGTCCGGGGCGTCGGTGTACTTCCACTGCTTGGCGTAGTTGCTGTCGCCGGTGAACAGGTCCAGGTAGCCGTTGCCGCCGCCGTACTTGAAGGCGTCGCAGGTCGGCTGGGGGATCGTCTCCCACACCGACTCCTGGGCACCGCGCTGGAAGGTGTTCAGGTACGAGGGCCCGGTCGCGTCCGGACCGCCCTCGCAGGTGCCGCCCGGCGTGTCACCGTAGCCGTAGACGTTGTCCACGTCCTGGATCCAGTGCATGCCGTAGACGTCGTCGGTGCCGTAGGCGGACCTCAGCTCCCCGGCGATCGGGTCCGAGCCGACGGAGACGGAGCTGTCGAGCTGCGCCGGGTACTGGTCCGGCGTGTCCAGCTCGGGCGCGTAGGTCGCCGGCTTCGAGGCGTCGTAGAAGGAGTTGGTCGGCTGGTCGGCGTGGGTCGGGATCATGTACGTCTCCATGAGGTCCCAGGCGCCGTTGAACTTCGACCAGTCGCCCGTCACCTTGCCGTACATCGCCTGCAGCCACAGCAGGTAGCTGTATGCCTCGGAGGTCGTCTCGTGCCCGTAGTCGGGCGCCTCGACGATCAGTGTCTCGACCGAGTGGTACGGGATGCCCTCCGGGGAGAAGTAGCCGTTCGCAGGGTTGGTGATCTTCCCGTAGAGGTCCAGGAAGCGGGCGTCGTAGTCCTTCGTCGCGCCGATCTGGCTGACCGTCACCGAGGCGGCGACCATGCCGGGGGCGGTCGAGGTGAAGGTCGCCGCACCGGTGCCGGAGGAGTCGGCGGCGATCGTCACCTGCTGCGCGGTGTCCCAGTTCGACGGGGTGAAGGTGAGCGAGGCGCCGTCCGCGACGGAGAGCCCGGTGTTGCCGTCGGTGCGGGCCGTCGCCACGGTCACGTCGGAGGACGGTTGCGTCGACAGCTTCAGCTCGTACGAGGCGGACTCGCCCTGCTGGACGGCGAGCTGGTTGGTGGAGGCCACCACCGAGGGGCCCTGGGCGACCGTGATGCCGACCGGGGTGGACTCCGCGGAGGCGTCGAGGCTGTCGTACGCCTTCGCCACCAGGGAATGACTGCCCACGGTCAAGTCGGAGACCGAAAGCTGGAACGGAGCGCTCGTGTCGGTGCCCAGCAGGGTGGTGTCGTCGTAGAACTCCACCTTGCTGATCGTCGCGTCGTCGGCGGCCGCGGCGGTGGCGGCGAGCGGAACGGCCTCTCCCTGCGAGTAGACGGCGCCCGCCCCCGGGCTGGTCAGCACGGCGACCGGCGGCTGGTGCGCGCCCGTGCAGGTGGTGCCGTTGATGGCGAAGGAGGTGGGGGCGGTGTTGGTTCCGCTGTAGGAGAACTGGGCGCCGGTGGTCACCGCCGCGCCGGCGGCGATGGTGCCGTTCCACGAGGCGTTGTCGACCGTGATCGCCTTGCCGGACTGGCTCCAGACGCCGTTCCAGCCGTTGGAGAGCTGCTGGTCGCCGGAGTAGGCGTAGGTCAGGGTCCAGCCGTCGACGGCGGCCGTGCCCCGGTTGGTGAGCGTCAGGTCCGCGGTGAAGCCGGAGCCCCAGTCGTTCGTGGTGTAGTCGACGCTGCACTGGAGCGACGCCGCGTGCGCGGTGGTCGCGCCGGCGGCGAGCATCGACAGCGGGAGCGCCAGGGCGGCGACGGCTGCGGTCCACCATCGGCGGGCGGCTGAGCGTCTCCTGGGTGGGGGATGCATGGTGCTGGTTCCTCCTCGGTGCGGCTCGGAGAAGTCAAGGCTTGAACCAGTGGGAGCGCTCCCATAGTGAGGACGACCCCGGAATCGGTCAAGGTCTTCGAATACTCGAAATGATTCGACGGGCCGGTTGTCGAAAAGTTGGGCAACGCCCCTGTTCTTTGCGGTCACTTGGCGCTACCTTCCTGTCCCACCAGTGGGAGCGGTTCCATCAGTCGACGCGTCGGTCCCGGCGCGCCAAACTGCAAGGAGTCGCTCATGCGACACCCCCCGCGTTCAGTACTTTTAGCCGTCGCCGGGGCGGCCGCGCTCCTCGGGAGCGCGATCGTCCCGGTCGTCACGGCACAGGCGGCCGCACCCGCCTGCACGGTGGACTACTCCGTCGCCGGGCAGTGGGACAGCGGCTTCCAGGGCGCCGTGCAGATCACGAACAACGCTGCGCCCCTGAGCAGTTGGACCCTGACCTTCGACTTCGCCGACGGCCAGGAGGTCACCCAGGGCTGGAACGCCGAGTGGTCCCAGTCCGGCACCACCGTGACCGCGGCCAACGAGAGCTGGAACGGTGCCCTGGGCACCGGTGCGAGCGTCAGCGCCGGTTTCCTGGCGTCGTACTCCGGTGCCAACACCGCGCCCACGGCGTTCAAGCTCAACGGCACCAGCTGCAACGAGGAGCCCGGACCGACACCGGATCCCACCGGCCCCACCGACCCGGGCGGTCCGACCGACCCGCCCGGCGGCGGTGGTGACGGGCCGCCGGCCCTGCACGTCTCGGGCAACGAGCTCGTGGACGCCGACGGCGCCCCGCACCGCCTGCTCGGCGTGAACCGCTCCGGCGGCGAGTTCATGTGCGTGCAGGGGTACGGCATCTGGGACGGCCCGGTCGACGACGCGGCCATCCAGGCCATCGCGGACTGGCACGCCAACACCGTCCGCGTGCCGCTCAACGAGGAGTGCTGGCTCGGCCTGTCCAACGTCGACCCCGCGTACGCCGGCGACAACTACGTCGCCGCCGTGCAGGACCTGGTGACGAGGCTCGAGGCGCACGACCTCACCCCGGTACTGGAACTGCACTGGAGCTGGGGCCAGTACACCGGCAACTCGGCGGGCTGCTCCGACGTGCACGCCACCTGCCAGAAGCCGATGCCCGACGCGCGGTACTCGCCGTCGTTCTGGCATTCGGTGGCGAGCACCTTCGCCGACGATCCGGCAGTGGTGTTCGACCTGTTCAACGAGCCCTACCCGGACCGCGCCACCTCCACGGCCACCCAGGCCTGGGAGTGCTGGCGGGACGGCGGGAGCTGCCCCGGTATCGACTACGAGGTGGCCGGTATGCAGGATCTCGTCGACAGCATCCGGTCAGCGGGCTCCACGAACCCGATCCTGGTCGGCGGCCTGGCGTACGCGAACGACCTCAGCCAGTGGCTGACGTACCGTCCGCAGGACCCGGCCGGCGATCTCGCCGCCGCGTACCACGTGTACAACTTCAACACCTGTGCGAGCGAGAGCTGCTGGAACACCACCCTCGCCCCCGTCGCGGCCCAGGTGCCTCTGGTGGCCGGGGAGATCGGCGAGAACACCTGCTCGCACTCCTTCGTCGACCGGGTCATGCAGTGGTTCGACGACCGGGACCTGTCCTACCTCGGCTGGACCTGGAACACCTGGGACTGCTCCTCGGGGCCCTCGCTCATCTCCGACTACGACGGCACACCCACGTCGTACGGAGCCGGGCTGCATGACCACCTGGCCGCGATCAATCCCTGAACCATCCCGCACGGCACACCCTTTCGTGAACCCGCAAGGATAAGGAAACCCGCACTCATGAGCCGTACCACAACCAGCAGAACGGCGTTCTTCGCCGCCCTGGCCGTGGTGGCCGGAGCCACCGGAACGGCGTTCGCCGCCGCTCCCGGTGCCGCCGCCTCCGCCGAATCCGTCCCCTGCAGCGTCGACTACACCGTGCAGAACGACTGGGGCAGCGGCTTCACCGCCGCGGTCACGGTCACCAACAACGGCGCAGCCAAGAGCGGCTGGTCGGTGCAGTGGTCGTACGCCGGCAACCAGCAGATCACCAACGGCTGGAACGCGAAGATCAGCCAGAGCGGTGCCGACGTCACCGCCGACAACGAGTCCTACAACGGGAGCCTGGCGAGCGGCGGCACGGTCAGCTTCGGCTTCAACGGCAGCTACAGCGGCACCAACGCCGTTCCGGCCACGTTCACGCTGGACGGTGTGACCTGCAACGTCGACGACGGCGGCACCGGCGGCGACACGGGCGGCAGCACGGGCGGGGACACCGGCGGCAGCACCGGTGGAGACACCGGCGGCAGTACGGGCGGCAGTACGGGCGGGGACACCGGCGGCAGCACCGGCGGCGACAACGGAGGCGGCAACGGCAGCCGGGTGGACAACCCCTACGTCGGCGCCAAGGTGTACGTCAACCCGGAGTGGTCGGCGAACGCCGCCGCCGAACCGGGCGGCAGCCGGATCGCCGACGAGCCCACCGCGGTCTGGCTGGACCGCATCGCCGCCATCCAGGGCGTCAACGGCGGCATGAGCCTGCGCGACCACCTCGACGAGGCCCTCGCCCAGAAGGGCAGCGGCGAGCTGACCATCCAGCTCGTCATCTACGACCTGCCCGGCCGCGACTGCGCGGCCCTCGCCTCCAACGGCGAGCTCGGCCCCGACGACCTCGACCGGTACAAGTCCGAGTACATCGACCCGATCGCCGACATCCTGTCCGACCCGGCCTACGCGGGCCTGCGCATCGCCACCGTCATCGAGCCCGACTCGCTGCCCAACCTGGTCACCAACGCCGGCGGTACCAACACCACCACCGACAACTGCGTGACCATGAAGTCCAACGGCAACTACGAGAAGGGCGTCAGCTACGCCCTGGACAAGCTCGGCGCCATCCCCAACGTCTACAACTACATCGACGCCGGCCACCACGGCTGGCTCGGCTGGGACTCCAACTTCGACCCGTCCGTGCAGGAGTTCGCCAAGGTCGCCACGACCAACGGCGCCAGCGTCGACGACGTCGCCGGGTTCATCGTGAACACCGCCAACTACAGCCCCGTCAAGGAGCCGTACTTCTCGATCGGCGACTCCGTCAACGGGCAGACGGTGCGCCAGTCGAAGTGGGTCGACTGGAACCAGTACGTGGACGAGCAGAGCTTCGCCCAGGCCCTGCGCAGCAGCCTGGTCTCGGCCGGCTTCAACTCCGGCCTCGGCATGCTCATCGACACCTCGCGCGATGGCTGGGGCGGCTCCGCCCGTCCGACCGGCCCCGGTCCGACGACCTCGGTGGACGACTACGTCGACGGCAGCCGGATCGACCGCCGCATCCACGCCGGCAACTGGTGCAACCAGAGCGGTGCGGGCCTCGGCGAACGGCCCACCGCCGCACCCGCCGCCGGGATCGACGCCTACGTGTGGGTCAAGCCCCCGGGCGAGTCCGACGGGTCCAGCTCCGCCATCGCCAACGACGAGGGCAAGGGCTTCGACCGGATGTGCGACCCGACGTACGGCGGCAACTCGCGCAACGGCAACAACCCTACGGGCGCGCTGCCCGACGCGCCGGTGGCCGGTCACTGGTTCTCCGCGCAGTTCCAGCAGCTGATGCAGAACGCCTACCCTCCGCTGCCGTGACACCGTGAGCGTCCGCCGGGGGCCCGGCCCTCAGGGGAGCCCCCGGCGGATCGCCGATCCCACCGCCCCGCGGCCGCAGTCCGGCCGCACCACCTCGCACGGCGCCCCGACGCAGCGGCGGCTGCGCCGGGGCGCCGTGCCGTGGTGCGCCGGGCGGCGGCCGTGCGCGGGCGTGCGCCTGCCGGTTCCCGGCGCCGCCTGCGGCTCCGGCGGGTCGTGGAGACCCCGGGCCTGCGGCCCGTCCCGCGTAGGTGGGCCGGGCCGGCTCGTGGCTCAACCGCGGGCTTCCCGCCGCTACGGAAGCCCGCCCCGCCTCGACCGGTCGTCGCCCGCGCCCGCGGAGTGCTCCGCCCCCGCCGCCAAGCACCGGGTTCGAACGTCCGGGCACCTTCGTCCTGAGGCCTGCACAAACTGCACCGCCGCGAGGACCACCTCGCCGTGACGAGCGAAGCGTCCCCCCGGCACCTGCCCGCGCTGTGCGCACTGCTCCGCGACCACGGCGGGCTGCACCCCGACGGCGGTGGCCACAACCCCGCCGACGGAGCGGCCGGCCGCACCGCCCTGTACTTCACCCGGCACCGCACACCGCCTCCACCCCTCTCCTCGCACGGTCTGCCCCACCGCCTGGAACTGGTCCTCCCGGGCCGCCACGACGACCTGCTCCGCACCCACCTCGCACCGGATCTCCTGCCGGCCCCGCAACACGAGTGGCCCCCGGCCGGTGCGTCGCCGCACTCCGGCGGCAACCGGACGAGAGGCTGACCACCATGGCGCACGACCACCACCGCTCCCCGCACCCGCACGGCTCCCAGGACCACCACGGGCACGACGGGCCTCACGGGCACGACGGCACCGACATCGACTGGGCCGAGATGGCCGAACTGCTCCAGCACCAGGCGGAGTTGTTCACCCCGCTGTACGAGCGGGCCCTGGCCTGGCTGGGCAGGGAGGTGACCGAGCCGGGGCTGATCGTCGACGCGGGCAGCGGACCCGGCGTGGTCTCCTGCCTGCTCGCGGAGACGTTCCCGGGCGCGCGGGTGCTGGCGGTGGACGGCTCTGGACCGCTGCTGGAGCACGCCGCCGCCCGCGCCGAGCGGGCCGGATTCGCCGACCGCTTCGGCACCCTCACCGGCGAACTCCCCGATGTGCTGGCGGACCTGGACTATCCGGCCGACCTGCTGTGGGCCAGCCGCAGCCTGCACCACCTCGGTGACCAGCTGGCGGGGATCGCCTCCTTCGCCGAACGGCTCGCGCCCGGCGGCACCCTCGCCCTGATGGAGGGCGGCCTGCCGGCCCGGTTCCTGCCCCGGGACATCGGCCTCGGCCGCCCGGGGCTCCAGGCGCGCCTGGACGTGCTGGAGGAGGAGTGGTTCGACCGGATGCGCACCGAGCTGCCGGGCAGCGTCGCGGTCGCCGAGGACTGGCCCGCGCTGCTGGCCTCCACCGGGCTGAAGCACGCCCGCAGCCGTACCTTCCTGCTGGACCTCCCCGCCCCGGCCGGCGACCGGGTCCGCGCCTACGTCGCCGCCTCGCTGGGCCGGCTGCGGGAGCGGTTCGGTGACGACCTCGCCGCCGGGGACCGGGCCGTCCTCGACCGCCTGCTCGATCCGCAGGACCCGGCGGGCGTGCACCGCAGGAGCGACGTGTTCGTGCTGGCCGCCCACACCGTGCACACCGCGGTCAAGCCGGTGTAGCGGGGAGGCCGGAGCCGGCGGCACTTGACCTCGAGAGCGCTCCAAGTGGTGGACTGCACGCTCTTCGCACACCAAGGGGGGCACTCATGAAGGACTCACCGGTCGCACTGATCACGGGAGGCGGCAGCGGCATCGGCGCGGCGGTGGCGCGGCGGTTGCTGGACGCGGGGTGGCGGGTGGCCGTCACCGGCCGCGGAGCGGCGCGGCTGCACGGGTTCGCCGCGGAACTCGGCGAACCCGCGGAACTGCTGACGGTTCCCGGCGACGCCGCCGAGTACGGCGACGTGCAGGAGGCGGTGGCCCGCACGGTCAAGGCCTTCGGCCGGCTGGACACCGTCGTCGCCAACGCGGGCTTCGCCACCCACGACTCGGTCGCCCAGGGCGACCCGGCGGGCTGGACGCAGATGGTGCTGACCAACGTGCTCGGCCCCGCCCTGCTGATCCGCGCGTCCGTGGACGCGCTGAAGGAGACCGGCGGCCGCATCGTGCTGATCGGCAGCGTCGCCGGCTTCGTCAACACGCCGGGCAACATCTACGGTGCGACGAAGTGGGCGGTCACCGGGCTCGCCGAGAACGCCCGCCGCGAGGTGACCGAGTTCGGTATCGGCGTGACGCTGGTCGCGCCGGGCCGGGTGGAGACCCCCTTCTGGGACGCCACCGGCACCCTGCCGCCCGGTCGCCTGCTGACGGCGGACCAGATCGCCGACTCGGTCGTCTGGGCGGTCCGGCAGCCGGACGGCGTCGACGTGAACACCGTCGTCGTACGACCGCTGGGCCAGCCGAACTGAGCCGGTGGCCCGGCCCGGTGGGAGGGGCACCGGACCGGTGCCCCTCCCACCGGGCGCGATGCGCGTGGCGGGCGTGGCGCGTGGCGGGCACGGTGGCCGGCGCGAGCGGCGGGGTCGCCGCGGCCGGGGCCGTCACCCGGTGGCGGCGGGCGCGGCCGCCGGGCCGGGAGCGGGAGGCACGGCCCGCTCCCGGGTCAGCCCAGGTCGAACTTCGCCGGGTCCGGGCCGATCCGCCGGTCCTCGTTGAGTGCGCCGATCGCCGCCAGGTCCTCCTGGTCCAGGCTGAAGTCGAACACGTCGATGTTCTCCCGGATACGGGACGGCGTCACCGACTTCGGGATGACGACGTTGCCGATCTGGAGGTGCCAGCGCAGCACCACCTGGGCCGGGGTGCGGTTGTGCTTCCGCGCGATCGCCACGATCGCCGGCACTTCCAGCAGGTCCTTGCCCTGGCCGAGCGGCGACCACGCCTCGGTGGCGATGCCCTGCTCGGCGTGGTACTCGCGGGCCGCGCGCTGCTGGAGGTACGGGTGCAGTTCGATCTGGTTGACCGCCGGCACGACGGAGGTCTCCTCGATCAGCCGCCGCAGGTGCTCCGGCAGGAAGTTGGAGACGCCGATCGCCCGGACCCGGCCGTCGGCGTGCAGCTTCTCGAACGCCTTGTAGGTGTCGACGTACTTCCCGCGGCCCGGCAGCGGCCAGTGGATCAGGTACAGGTCCACGTAATCCAGGCCCAGCTTGGCCAGCGAGGTGTCGAAGGCGCGCAGGGTGGCGTCGTAGCCCTGGTCGCTGTTCCACAGCTTGGTGGTGACGAAGACGTCCTCGCGGGGCAGCCCGGAGGCCGCGATCGCGCGTCCGGTGCCCTCCTCGTTGCCGTAGATCGCCGCCGTGTCGATGCTGCGGTACCCGGCCTCCAGAGCGGTGGCCACCGCCCGGTCCGCCTCGTCGTCCGGTACCTGCCAGACACCGAAGCCCAGCTGGGGCATCTCCACGCCGTTGTTGAGGATGATCGGGGGGACCTTGCTGCTCACGGGCTCTTGATCCTTCGGTTGTCCGTCAGGGATACGTCTCCCATCGTCAACGATCACGGGTCCCGCGGCATTCCCCGTCGCCCGGGTCACGTCGCCTGGGTCACGTCGCCTGGGTCACGTCGCCCGGGTCACGCCGCCGGGTCACGCCGCGCCTCAGGCGCCGTACAGCTCCCGGACCTCCCGCTCGTACGCCTTCTCGATCGCCCTGCGCTTCAGCTTCAGCGACGGGGTCAGCAGCCCCTGCTCCTCGGAGAACGGCTGCGCCAGGACCCGGAAGGCGCGGATCTGCTCCGCCTGCGAGACCAGGGTGTTGGCGGCGACGACCGCGCGGCGCACCTCGATGTCCAGGTCCGCGTCGCGCACGAGCTCGCCCGGCGCCATGCGCGGCTTTCCGCGCATCTGGAGCCAGTGCTCCACGGCCTCCTGGTCCAGGGTGATCAGGGCCGCGATGAAGGGCCGGTCGTTGCCGACCAGGAGGCACTGACTCACCAGCGGGTGCTCGCGCACCCGCTCCTCCAGCACGCCCGGCGAGACGCTCTTGCCGCCGGACGTCACCAGGATCTCCTTCTTGCGGCCGGTCAACGTCAGGTAGCCGTCCTCGTCCAGCGCGCCGAGGTCGCCGGTGGCCAGCCATCCGTCGTGCAGGGCCCGGCCGGTCGCCTTCGGGTTGTTGAGGTAGCCCTGGAAGACGTTGGCGCCGTGCAGCCACACCTCGTTGTCCTCGGCGATGTGCACGGTCACCCCCGGCACGGGCCGGCCCACGGTGCCGTAGCGGGTGCGGCCGGGCGGGTTGGCGGTGGCCGCGGCCGTCGTCTCGGTCAGTCCGTAGCCCTCGTAGATCTGCACCCCCGCGCCCACGAAGAACAGCCCGAGCCTGCGGTCCATCGCCGAACCGCCCGACATGGCGTTGCGGATCCGGCCGCCCATCGCCGCGCGCACCTTGGCGTACACGAGCCTGTCGAAGAACTGGTGCTGCATCCGCAGGGCCGCCGACGGCCCGGGCCCGGTGCCCCAGGCCTTGGCCTCGACCGCGTCCGCGTAGTTCACCGCCACCTCGACCGCCTTCCCGAACGCGCCGTCCCGGCCCTCCTGCTCGGCCTTGCGGCGGGCGGCGGCGAACACCTTCTCGAAGATGTACGGGACGGCGAGGATGAACGTCGGCCGGAAGGTCTGCAGATCGGGAAGGAGGGCGGCGGCGTTGAGCTGGGGCTGGTGGCCCAGGCGGACCCGGCCGCGGACCGCGGCCACCTCCACCATCCGCCCGAAGACGTGCGCGAGCGGCAGGAACAGCAGGGTCGACGCCTCGTCGCCCCGCCCGGAGCGGAACACCGGCTGCCAGCGCTCGATGACGGTGTCCGCCTCGAACATGAAGTTGCCGTGCGTCAGCACGCAGCCCTTGGGCCGGCCGGTGGTGCCGGAGGTGTAGATGACGGTCGCGACGGTGTCCGGGGTGACCGCCTCCCGGTGCCGGTGCACCACCTCGTCGTCCAGGTGTGCGCCCGCGTCGTACAGCTCCTGCACGGCGCCCTCGTCCAGCTGCCACAGCCGGCGCAGCCGAGGCAGCCGGTCGATCACGGTCGCGATGGTCATCGCGTGGTCCTCGTGTTCCACGATCGCCGCCGTGACCTCGGAGTCGTGGAGCATCCAGAAGCACTGCTCGGCCGACGACGTGGGGTAGACCGGCACCACCTGAGCGCCGATCGTCCACAGGGCGAAGTCGAACAGGGTCCACTCGTAGCGGGTGCGGGACATCAGGGCGACCCGGTCGCCGAACCGGATCCCGCCGGCCAGCAGCCCCTTGGCCAGGGCGAGGACCTCGTCGCGGAAACCGGCCGCGGTGACCTCGCGCCACCGGCCGGTCTCGTCCTTGCGGCCCAGCGCGACGCGTTCCGGCTCCTCCTCGGCATGCCGGAAGACGGCGTCGGCCAGACCACCCGCCGGCGGTGCCGACGCCGACGGAGGGTTGGTGTACTCGCGCAATCCCGGCTCTCCGCTCTCCGCTCCTCAAGTGATCGGCTTCCTGCGGCGCGTGTCCGGGGGCTTTTCCGGACGCTTCGCACAGCGCCGTGAAAGCTACCCCACCCGGCCCGGCGCGGGGAGGGGGCGCACGCCTGGCGGTATCCCGCATCAGCCCTGGTCAGCGGAGGAAAATGGGCGCACATGCGGAAGGGCCGGACAGAAAACCGACGGTTCGGTGAGTACCGTTGCGGTTTTCTCCACGGAATCTGTACGACCCGCTCACAGCGGAGGCACGCCCGTTTCGGGCCACCCGCCTCCACCTCTCTCAGCGCCGTCCGGCCGGATTCCGTCACCGTCGCCCGCCCGCTGCCCTCTCGCCTAACGCCCGCTGCTCGCCTGCCGCCGACGTGCCTGCCGTCCGCTCGGCCGCTGCTTGCCTGCCGCCGACGTGCCTGCCGCCCGCCCGCTGCTCGCCTGCCGCCGACGTGCCTGCCGCCCGCTCGGCCGCTGCTCGCCTGCCGGCGACTCGCCTGCCGCCCGCCCGGCCGCCACCGCGCTCGGCCTCCGCCGCCGCTGCTCGGCCGCCGGACCCGCTGATCGGGCGGCGTCCGGGGAATCGACCGGGGAACCGTCCGGTGTCCCGCTCAGTGCCGGTGCAGCCGATCCCCGCCCGCCAGGATCGCCGCGGCCAGCGCCTGCGCGGCGTCCCGGGCCAACCCGCGGCCGTTGCCGTGCACCAGGACGAAGTCGATCCGGCCGAGTTCCGGCAGCCCGGCCCGCTCCGGCACCCGCACCAGTCCCGGCGGGACCAGGCCCCGGGAGTGCGCCATCACGCCGAGGCCGGCGCGGGCGGCGGCGACCAGACCGTTCAGACTGCCGCTGGTGCAGGCGATCCGCCAGGTCCGCCCCTGCCGCTGGAGCGCGTCCAGGGCACGCGCCCGGGTGATCCCGGGCGGGGGGTACACGATGAGCGGCACCGGCTGGCCGACGTCCAGGCGCAGCCGTTCCGCGCCGACCCACACCAACTCGTCGCGCCAGACCAGGTCGCCCCGCGGGTCCTGCGGGCGCCGCTTGGCCAGCACCAGATCCAGCTGCCCGGCCGCCAGCCGCTCGTGCAGCGTCCCCGACAGTTCCACCGTCAGCTCCAGGTCGACCTCCGGATGGTCGCGGCGGAACCACTCCAGGATGTCCGTCAGCCGGGTCAGCACGAAGTCCTCCGAGGCGCCGAACCGCAGCCGGCCGCGCAGCCGGGTGCCGGCGAAGTACGCGGCGGCCTGCTCGTGCACCTCCAGGATCCGCCGCGCGAAGCCGATCATGGCTTCGCCCTCCTCGGTCAGCTCCACCGAGTGGGTGTCCCTGCTGAACAGCGCCCGTCCGGCGGCGTCCTCCAGACGCCGGACGTGCTGGCTGACGGTCGACTGGCGCAGCCCGAGCCGCCGCGCCGCCTGGGTGAAGCTCAGCGTCTGCGCCACGGCCAGGAAGGTCCGTAGCTGGGCGGGGTCGTACATGCCGCCACCGTAGCCGCTCATCACGAAATGCGATGACAGTCAGAGCGGTATCCCGGATTCCCGATCGCCCGCCCGAGGGAGACGATGGGGGAGAGGCCCCCGCCTCGGCAGGAAGCCCGTACGGCTTCCGCGCGCACCGCCCGAACAGCACGTGGAGCACCGTGAAACGCCTGCAGTGGCCGAGTCGGCTGCCGATCGACCCGTACGTCCTGCTACTGCTCGGGACGGTGGGCCTGGCCGCGCTGCTGCCCGCGCGGGGCACGGCCGCCGACGTCGTCTCCGCGGCCGCGACCGCCGCGATCGCACTGCTGTTCTTCCTCTACGGGGCCCGCCTGTCCACCCGGGAGGCCCTGGACGGGCTGCGGCACTGGCGGCTCCACGCCACCGTGCTGGCCTGCACCTTCCTGGTGTTCCCGCTGCTCGGGCTGGCCGCCCGCGCTCTGGTACCGGTGCTGCTGACCCAGCCGCTCTACCAGGGCCTGCTCTTCCTCACCCTCGTACCGTCGACCATCCAGTCCTCCATCGCCTTCACCTCCATCGCCCGCGGCAACGTGCCCGCCGCCATCTGCGCGGGCTCCTTCTCCTCCCTCGTCGGCATCGTCGTCACCCCGCTCCTGGCCGCGCTGCTGCTGGGCGGAGGCACCGGCGGCTTCTCCGCCGACTCACTGCTGAAGATCGTGCTGCAACTGCTGGTGCCGTTCGCCGCGGGCCAGCTCCTGCGGAACCGCGGAGCCGGCCGGGCCCGCCGCCGCGCCGCGCGGCAGGCCGGCAGCGCGGGACCCGGCCCGGGGCAGGGCGGCGACGGGGGAGCGGTGGGCGGATTCCTCACCCGGCACCGCAGGCTCCTCGGCTACGTCGACCGCGGCTCGATCCTCCTGGTCGTCTACTCCGCCTTCAGCGAGGGCATGGTGCGCGGCATCTGGCACCAGGTCAGCCCGGCCCGGCTCGGCGGCCTGCTCGCCGTCGAGGCCGTGCTGCTCGCCGTGATGCTGCTGCTGACCTGGTACGGCGCGAAAGCCCTGCGGTTCGGCCGGGAGGACCGCATCGCCATCCAGTTCGCCGGCTCGAAGAAGTCCCTGGCCTCCGGGCTGCCCATGGCCGGTGTGCTGTTCGGCGCGCACGCCTCGCTGGCGGTGCTGCCGCTGATGCTGTTCCACCAGATGCAGCTCATGGTGTGCGCGGTGATCGCGCGGCGCCGGGCCCGCGATCCGCTCCCGGGACCGGCCGGGGCACCCGGTACCGGCGCGGCGCGGACCGCGGTCGGCAGCGGACCGCCCGCCCGCTGACGTGCTCCGGCGGTACCCGGCGCACGCCGGTTGCGGCCGACCCGCGCTCAGTGCCGCGCGGCCGCCGCCCGCAGGGCGACCCGGTCCTCGCCCGCGTACACGTTCATGGAGCTGCCGCGCAGGAAGCCCACCAGGGTCAGGCCGGTCTCCGCGGCCAGGTCGACGGCGAGCGAGGACGGGGCGGACACCGCGGCCAGCACCGGGATGCCCGCCATCACCGCCTTCTGCGCCAGCTCGAAGGAGGCCCGGCCGGAGACCAGCAGCACCGCTCGGGACAGCGGCAGTTCCCCGTGCTGCAGCGCCCGGCCGACCAGTTTGTCGACGGCGTTGTGCCGGCCCACGTCCTCGCGCACGTCGAGCAGTTCGCCGCTCTCGTCGAACAGGGCGGCGGCGTGCAGGCCCCCGGTCCGGTCGAAGACCCGCTGGGCCGCCCGCAACCGGTCCGGGAGGCGCGTCAGCGTCTCCGGCTCGACGCGCACCGGGGGAGTGTCGGCGATCGGCCAGCGTGCGGTCGTGCGGACGGCGTCCAGGCTCGCCTTGCCGCACAGCCCGCAGGACGAGGTGGTGTACACGTTGCGTTCCAGGGTGATGTCGGGCAGCTCCACCCCCGGCGCGGTCCTGACGTCCACCACGTTGAAGGTGTTCTCCCCTCCCTCCCCCGTGGCGCCCGCGCAGTACACGACATTGCGCAGATCCGCCCGGTCGCCGAGCACGCCCTCGCTGACCAGGAAGCCCACGGCCAGCGCGAAGTCGTCACCGGGCGTGCGCATGGTGATCGCGAGCGGCCGGCCGTTGAGCCGGATCTCCAGCGGCTCCTCCGCGACCAGCGTGTCGGGGCGCGCGGAGACGGACCCGTCCCGGACGCGGATCACCTTGCGTCGTTCCGTGACTCGTCCCATGCCCTGTCCCGGTCCTGTGCGTACTGGAGGCCGAAGCGGCCCTGGAAGCCGAAGGCGCCGCGCGCCGCCGGTCGGTCGAGCGGCCGGGCGACCTTCACGCCCTCATTGTCCTGCACACCCGCCACCGGCACACAGCCCCCACCTCCGCCAACCCGCACCCGGGGCACCCGCAACCCGCACCCGCGCACCGGCACCCGGCTACCCCACCCCCTGGGACGCACTCCACCCGCACCTGCCGCGCACCCTCCGCCCCCGCCGCGCACCCCCGTAACCCGTACCTCCCTCCCGTACCTCCCTCCCGTACCTCCCTCCCGTACATCCCGGTGCGGCCCGCGGCCCTGCACGGCCCGCGACCCGCTGGGCGTACGGTGGACGTGAGGACCAGCGAACACCTCCGCCCGAGGAGCAGGCGATGGCGGAGCGGACGACAGCGGCCTCCGACCTCCTCGTGCAGGGTCGGGAGGCGTACCGGCGGCGTGCCTGGGCCGACGCCTGCGACCGGCTGTCGGCGGCCGACGACCTCGCCCCCCTCACCGCACCGGACGCGGAGCGACTCGCCGTGGCCGCCTACCTCAACGGGCGCGACGAACAGGCCGTGCGGACCTGGGAGCGGGCCTGCCTCGCCTTCCACCGGGACGACCGGACCGCCCGCGCCGTACGCTGCGCCTTCTGGCTCGGGGTCGCGCTCGCCCGGCACGGACGCCACGCCCAGGCGGGCGGCTGGTTCGCCCGGGCCGCACGGTTCCTGGAGGAGGCGGCCGAGGACTGCGTCGAACGCGGCTACCTCCTCGTCCCCCGCGGCCTGCAGGCCCTGGAGTGCGGCGACCACGAGGCCGCCCGCGCCGAGTTCGCCGGCGCCGCCCGCATCGCCGACCGGTTCGGCGACCCCGACCTGACGGCCCTCGCCCGGCTCGGCCAGGGGCAGGCGCTGATCAGCGCCGGCGACCCCGGACCGGGCACGGCGCTGCTCGACGAGGCGATGGTCGCCGTCACGGCCGGCGAGGTCTCGCCGATCGCCGCGGGCCTCGTCTACTGCGCCGTGATCATCGCGTGCCGGGAGACCTTCGACGTGCACCGCGCCGCGGAGTGGACCGCGGCACTGAGCCGCTGGTGCGACGCCCAACCGGACCTCAAGCCCTACCGCGGGCAGTGCCTGGTCCACCGCTCGGAGATCATGCAGTTGCGCGGTGACTGGTCCGGGGCGCTCGCCGAGGCGCAGCAGGCCTGCGCCCACATGGCGGCCCCGACCGCCGATCCCGCCCTGGGCATGGCCCAGTACCAGCGGGCCGAACTGCTCCGGCTGCGCGGCGCCCACCCGCACGCCGAGGAGGCGTACCGCCAGGCCGACCGGTGGGGCCACCCCACCCAGCCGGGACTGGCGCTGCTGCGGCTCGCCCAGGGCCGGACCGACGACGCCGAGGCGGCGATCCGCAGGCTCGCGGCCCAGGCCGACGGCGACCGGGTCCAACGCTGCCGCATCCTCGCCGCCCAGGTGGAGATCGAGCTCGCGGCGGGAGGCGCCGAGGCCGCCCGGGACGCCTGCGACGAACTCGGCAAGGCGGCCGGCGACCTCGCCTCGCCGTACCTGCGCGCGGTGGCCGGTGCCGCCCGCGGCGCCGTGCTGCTCGCCGAACGGGACGCCGCCGCGGCGGAGGACGTCCTGCGGGCCGCCTGGGCGACCTGGCAGGAGCTGCGGGCGCCGTACGAGGCGGCACGCGTGCGCGTGCTGCTCGCCGAGGCCTGTGCGCTGCAGGGCGACCACGACACCGCCGCGCTGCAACTGGACGCCGCCCGGGAGGTCTTCGAACAGGTCGGCGCCGCCCCGCAGCTGGCGCGGGTGGACCGGCTGGCGAGGTCGGTGGGCCGCGCGCGGCGCCCCGGCCGGCCCGGCGGGCTCACACCGCGCGAGACGCAGGTGCTGCGGCTGGTCGCGGGCGGCGCGACCAACCGCGAGATCGCCGCCACGCTCGTGATCAGTGAGAAGACCGTAGGCCGCCACCTGAACAACATGTTCGTCAAGCTAGGCGTCTCCACCCGGTCCGCGGCCACCGCGTACGCCTACGAGCACGACCTGGTGTGACCGCGGTACGCGCGCATGGGTCGTTCCACCCACGTCCGGGCCCGCCCGGAGATGCGCCGTTCGCCCGATGCGCCGGGCCGCGCACCCCGACGAGGCTGGCTGCGTGCCTTCACGAAGGCGCGGAGGCACGAGGCACCAGGTGCCGAGGCACCGGAGGCCCGGAGGCCCGGAGGCCCGGAGGCCCGGAGGCCCGGAGGCCCGGAGGCCCGGAGGCCCGGAGGCCCGGAGGCCCGGAGGCCCGGAGGCCCCGAGGCCCCGAGGCCTGAAGAGTCGCGAGGCCCCGGAGGCCCGGAGGCCCGGAGGTCCCGAGACCTCGGCGCCGCGGAGCGAGAGGAGGCAGCGATGACCAGGACCCGCGCTGCGGACCGCACGGTGACCCCGCACCCTCCGGAGCACACCGCCGCCCAGGAGGCGCGGCGGCGAGTGCTGGAGGACATCCCGCTCACCGAGCACCGGAGCGACCTCGACGGCGTGTCGACCTCCTACCTCAAGGGCGGCAGCGGCCCACCCGTCGTGCTCCTGCACGGCATCGGGCAGACCTCCGCCGTCTGGCTCCGGGTGATCAGGAGACTCGCGCCCACCTGCACCCTGATCGTCCCCGACCTGCCGGGCCAGGGCGCCTCCGAGATCCACGACGGCCGCCCGCCCACCGCCGACCGGGTCACCGCATGGCTCGCGGCCCTCATCGGGACCACCTGCCCCGCCCCGCCGGTACTCGTCGGCCACAACATCGGAGGCGCGATCGCCGCCCGGTTCGCGGCCGCCCACGGCGACCTCGTCACCGGACTCGTCCTCGCCGACGCGCACGGACTCGGGCCGTTCCGCCCGGCACCCCGGTTCGCGCTCGCCGTCGCCGCGTTCCAGGCGCACACCACCGAACGCACCCGGGACCGCATGCTCGGCCGGTGCATGACGGACTTCGACACGGTCCGGGACGACCTGGGGGAGGACTGGGACGGCATCGCCGACTACGTCCTCGACCGGGCCCGCACGCCCGAGGTGAAGGCCGCCGGCCGAACCCTGACGAAGGCGTTCGTGCGTCCCGTCATCCCGGAGGCCGAACTCGACCGCATCACGGTGCCGACCACGCTCGTCTGGGGGCGCGACGACCCCGAGACACGGCTGAAGTACGGGGAGCGCGCCGCGGCCCGGTACGGCTGGCCGCTGCACGTCATCGACGACTGCGGCGCCGACCCCGACCTCGAGCACCCCGACGCCTTCGTCGCAGCCCTGCGCACGGCACTTCCGGCCGCCTGACCGCACAGGCCCGGCACGACGGGTGGACCATGGACAGGGAAGGAGCCGCCATGAACGCCCCCACCGAGCACGCCGCCCCCGGCACGATCCGCGCCGCCTGGGACGCCGTGGCCCCGGACTTCGACCGGTTCGTCACCCCGCACTCCATGCCCTTCGGCACGCGGATCCTGGAGCCGGTGGGCGTCGGACCCGGCACCCGCTTCCTGGACGTCGCCGCGGGCAGCGGAGCCCTCGCCCTGCCGGCGGCACGCCGGGGAGCAGAGGTCACCGCCGTGGACATCTCCCCGGCGATGGCGGAGCGGCTGGCGGCCCGCGCCCGCCGGGAAGGCCTGGACCGGGTCCGGGTCCTCGTCATGGACGGCGAACACCTCCGGCTGGACGACGACGCCTTCGACGTGTCCGCGTCGCTCAACGGGGTGTCCCTCTTCCCCGACCTCCCGCGGGGGCTCGCCGAGATGGCCCGTGTCACCCGGCCCGGCGGCACCGTACTGGTCGCGGCGTTCGGCCCGCCGCAGAAGGCCGAGTTCATCGCCTGGGCCGTGGGCGCCCTGCGGGCCGTCGTCCCCGGCGCCTCCCCACTGCCCGAGGACGCGCCGCCGCTGCCGTTCCAGCTCGCCGATCCGGACCGGTTCGCGGCCGTACTGGCCGGGGCCGGCCTGCGGAACGTGACGGTCCGCCAGGAGGCGATGGACGCCTCCGTCCCGTCCGCGCAGGCACTGCTGGAGATGGTCCGCGGCAGCAACCCGATCGGCGCCCGTTGGCTCGCCGCACTCACCGAGGAGCAGTCCGCCGAGATCCGGCAGGTCCTGGAGGGCATGCTCCGCGAACGCTCCGTAGGCGGCCCCGGCGCCGTCTTGCACAACGAGCTGAACATCGGAACCGGTACCGTGCCGGCGGACTGAGGTGCCGGCGGCACGGCCGCCGGGCCACGCCCGGCGGTGTCACGTGCCTGACGGTGCCACGGGCCTGACGGAAGCCGACAACGTCGCGCCCCGATTCCTGTGGCTTCACCTGCCCTCGTACCCGTGAGTCACTGATCAGACTAGTGGCTCCCGCTACCGAGGCAACGAGGGGGAACCACCCGATGAACGGCTCGCGGATCGCCGCCGTCGGCCACTACCAGCCCGCCAGGGTGCTCACCAACGGGGAACTGGCGGGCATGGTCGACACCAGTGACGAGTGGATCAGAACGAGGGTGGGCATCCGCACGCGGCACATCGCCGGCCCGGACGAGCCGGTCGACGAGCTCGCCGCGCACGCCGCCGCCAAGGCACTCGCCGCGGCCGGGCTGACGCCCGCGGACGTCGATCTGGTACTCGTCGCCACCTCCACCGCGGTCGACCGCTCCCCGAACACGGCCGCCCGGGTCGCCGCCCGTCTCGGCGTGCCGCAGCCCGCCGCGATGGACCTCAACGTCGTGTGCGCCGGCTTCACCCACGCGCTCGCCACCGCGGACCACACCGTGCGGGCCGGCGCCGCGCACCGGGCACTCGTCATCGGCGCCGACAAGATGTCCGACGTGGCCGACTGGACCGACCGCACCACCTGCGTCCTGGTCGGCGACGGCGCGGGCGCCGCCGTCGTCGAGGCCTCCCCCGAGGGCGCCGAGCCGGGAATCGGGCCGGTGCTGTGGGGGTCGGTGCCCGAGATGGGGCACGCGGTACGGATCGAAGGGCAGCCCGCCAGGTTCGCGCAGGAGGGCCAGAGCGTGTACCGCTGGGCCACCACGCAGCTCCCGCCGCTGGCCCGCCAGGCCTGCGAACGGGCCGGGCTCGCACCGGAGGACCTCGCCGCGGTCGTCCTGCACCAGGCCAACCTGCGCATCATCGAACCGCTGGCGCGGCGACTGGGCGCCCGCGACGCCGTCGTGGCCCGCGACGTCACCGAGTCCGGGAACACCTCCGCCGCCAGCATCCCGCTCGCCCTGTCCAAGCTGGTCGAGCAGGGCCGGATCAGCACCGGCGACCCCGTGCTCCTCTTCGGCTTCGGCGGCAACCTGTCGTACGCGGGACAGGTCGTGCGCTGCCCCTGAACGGCCCGGCCCGTCCACCGCGGCCCCGCCTGCCCGGCCGGCGCCCCGCCGGCCCGTGGGACGCGGGGCTGCCCGGCGCCTACCCGATCCCCTGCCGGTCGGGCCGCAGGGCGAAGGCCCGGTCCGCGGCCACGTGCACCGACCGCCGCACCGCCTCGGCCAGCAGTTCGCGGTGGCGTTCCAGTGGCGGCCGGCGCTCCTCCGGGGCGACCAGCAGCAGGTCGTCCAGCGCGGCGACGAGCCTCCGGGTCACCTGCGGACTGCCGACGGCGGCCCCCCTGATCTCGGCGAATCCGAGATCCACCAGTTCGGACCAGCTCGGCACCGGCTGCACCAGCCGCACGGCGCGCCGGCGGTCGCGGTGGAGCGACGCGTTCAGCGGGCGGCGTGACAGCGTCGCGAGGAACTGCACGATGCGGTCGACGGCCTGCACCGCCGTCGTCGGGTCGTTCACCCCCGGGGACAGCGCACGCAACCCGATGTCGACCAGTTGCCGAAGCCCCAGGGCGAGGTCCTGGTGGAAGGTCCGCTCCACACCGACGGAGACGGTGTAGGTCAGCGACCGCGCCGACGGCACGGGTCCACCGTGCACGGCGAGCAACGGCGTGCCGGGTACCACGAAGTCGCCGATCCGCGGGACCAGCCGCAACACGACGTCCCGTTGCCGGGCCGCCCTGACCAGCCGGGAGATGTTGACGTCGCGCAGCACCCCGGCCCGTCCCCGGTGCGCCACCCACGCCGTCACCGGCCCCAGCTCCTCCTCGGCGTCCGCGGCCCCTTCGGTGGGCATCAGCGCGACCATGCGGAAGGACTCCACCGTGATCCGGTCGATGACATGGCTGACCCGCATCAGCCGCAGCGTCGCGTTCACGTACATCACGAACAGCACCAGGCTCAGCCCCAACATGACGATCATGAGAAGGGACTGGACCAGCGGGACCGAGGTCACCCGTCGCGGGTCGGTCTCCGTGGTCGCCGACGTCAGGACGAGCAGGGACAACAGAAACGTCGACAGGAAGACGGCGAAGGTGGCCTTCGTGATGCGGCTGCGCACATAGAACCGCACCACGCGAGGGGTGAACTGGCCGCTCGCCATCTGCACGGCCACCAGCGAGATGCTGAACACCACACCGATGAACGTCATCATCGCCGAGCTGATCGTGTTGGCCACCGTGCGCGCGTCCTCGGCGATACCGACCAGATCGCGGATCGCGTCGTACTCGCCCGCGTCCCGCAGCGTCTCGACGATCCTGGTGTCCAGCCCCGAGGCCCCCGTCCACACCACGAAGACCACCACCATGGTCGCCGCGGGCGCGAACCAGAACGTGTCCCGCAGGTGCTCCCGCAACGGCGACAACGGCTTCGGTCGCCGCCCCTCCCGCAAGCCCCCGGTAGTCATCCAGTCACCCATGGTGAGACTGTAGATCTCCCGCACTCCGGCCCGGCGGACCCGCTCCGGAGGCCCGGATACCGAGGTGAGGGGCAGTGCCAAAGCTTGGTATTGTTGTCCGTGTCGCCGCGGGGAGCTCCCCGCCGGGCGGCACACCTGGTCCGGGTGGCGGAATGGCAGACGCGCTAGCTTGAGGTGCTAGTGCCCTTTATCGGGCGTGGGGGTTCAAGTCCCCCCTCGGACACCAACGATTACCCGCGTTCTCGCTGAGGGCGTGGGTACTTCTTGTTGTGGCGGTCGGTCGGTCGTTCGTTCGGATCGGGGGGTGATCTCGGCCCGCACGGTCTGCCAGCTCCGTGTTTCACGGATGACCGGATCGGTTGTTCGTGACCGAGCGCTTCAGACGGCCACTACGCAGCTCGGTCGGCTACTTGCACGCTCGGCCCGCACCATCAGGACATCGAGCGTGAGACGGGGCACGGACTGATAGCCTGCGATCTTCGCCGGTCGCCCGGCGGAGTCCCCCGGCAGGTCTCCATGTCTTGCTCCAAGCAGCTCATGACAGTTCTCGATGCCCTGGACGCCGCTTTTGCCTCAGAGGAGCCCTTCCTCGTCACAGGGTGCACGTACTGCTACGCCGAGCAGGACCTCGCCGAACTCTCCGGGCAGCACTCTGCACACCCACCCCAGCCCGGTGCCCGCCAGGGACGCCCTCAGCCTCATCACCGTCGCCACCGACAGCCTGCGTCCCTGGCTGAACGTATGGACCGCGACCCGTACACCGGCTGCCGATACGCACCTCGCAGAACTCGTTGACGACGTGACGTTCGAGTTCGAGATCACCGACCTGCGCATGGGCTTCTACGGTGAGTACTCCGCCACTGCCGAGCTGCTGGGCTGGCTTCTCACCGATGTACGCGACCGCGTCACCGACGCACGTCTCGACGACCCCTTCCTTCTGGAACACCTCAGGACAGTTGCTCGGCACCCCAACTGACCGATTCCGCCGTCAGTACCTTCGAGAGGGAGTCTGTTGGAATCGCGGCCGCGCTGGTGGGGTGTGACGAAGTGTCCCCGGTCCCCGCGGGGCCGCGCCCCTCACCTCAGGTCAGTTCGTCGGCGAGCAGGTCCATCAGCAGGCCGTCCTGCCAGGTGCCCGACCTGGGGTCGCGCCAGTACGCCCGCATGATCCCCACGGGTTTGAACCCGACCTTGCCGTAGCAGCGGATCGCCGTGGTGTTGGCCGCCGCGGGGTCGATGGTCAGCCGGTGGTGGCCGCGTTCCTGCACCAGCCAGCGGGCCAGTGTGCGCACCGCATCGGCACCGAGCCCCTGCCCATGGCACCTCGCCGTCAGGAAGATGTCGATGCCGGCACGGCGGTACTCGGGATCGGTCTCCTCGTCGAACTGGATGGCGCCGATGACCTCACCCTCCAAGACGACGGCCAGCATGTCCCCGTAGTCGTCCGGGGGCGGCCACCAGGCCGCGACCTCCGCCTCCCGCACGATCCTCTCGAGGATCGCGGTGTCGGTCTCGGTCACCGGCCGAAGTACGACCTTCTCCCCGTGCAACTCCATTCCCCCATACTCCCGTAACGGCGGAGCGACTTCAGCGCCCGATCGGCCCCGACCCCGTCCTGCCTTGTCGCCCGCCGCCCGCCGCCCGCCGCCCGCCGCCCGCCGCCCTTCGGCTCGGTGCGCCGCGTTGCCGGTGGACGGGCCCGTCCCGTGGACCTGCGGTGAAAACCCTGTGGAAGCGGTGTCGGTGGTGCCGCCTATGCTGCACCGGACGATCACGCGGGACCTGGGGAGGGCGCGGCATGTTCCAGAAGCTGTTCGGCAGAGGTGGGGAGAGATCGGCGGACGATCCGCACGCCCTCAACGTGCTGCGCAGACGGAAGAACGCGGTGTTCAAGCTGTACGCGCTCGGCGACGAGCAGGTCCTCGCGCTGGTGGAGGCGGCCGAGGAGGGCGACTGGGCGGCGGTCAAGACAGCGCTGGCCCCCTTCGACCTCGGCCGCGACCACCGGGTCCTCGCCGAACTGGCCGAAGTGGACGGAGTGCAGGACTGGATCGGCCGGGCCGTCGAGGAGGACGAGGAGCACCGGGCCACGGCCCTGCTGATATCCGGGGCGAGGCACATCAGATGGGGCTGGCAGGCACGTACCGCCGCCCGCGCCGTCCACGTCACGCAGGAGCAGTGGCGGGTGTTCCACGAGCGGTTCCACATCGCCGAGGAGCAGTTGCTGCAGGCGGCGGAGCTGCGGCCGGAGTGGATCACGCCCTGGTGCGGCCTCCTCACCTCCGGCCGAGGCATGTCGCTCGGTCCCGCCGTCCACGAGGCCCGGTTCGACGCCGCCCTGCGCCGCGACCCGCTGGACCTGGAGAGTCGGGTCGAGCGCGTGCTGCAGCTCCAGCCCCGCTGGGGCGGTGAACCCGGCCAGGCCCTGGCGTTCGCCCGTGAGGCCGCCGCCGGTGCACCCGAGGGCCATCGCCTCGGCTGTCTGATCGCCACGGCACACATCGAGGAGTGGGTCGAGTCGTCCGACCCGGACTGCCTCGAAAATCCTGTCATCCAGCAGGAGTTGAGGAAGGCCGCCGAGCGCAGCATCCTCCACCACGACTACGAGCTGCGCCCCGGCTGGCAGGAGGACTACAACGTCTTCGCCATGGCCCTGGCGCTGTCCGGCGAGAGCCGCCTGGCCCCGCGCGTCTTCCGCGAACTGCGCGGCGCGTACACCCCGTGGCCGTGGAAGTACATGGCGCAGCCGGAGGAGACGTACGCCCGCTTCCGGCGCCGCGCCTGAGCCCGCGCGCCGCCACCCACCCGCCTGCCGACCCACTCCGGACTGCCCCATGACTCTGCCCGACGCCCCCTTGAGCCCCGCAGGTGCCGACCGCGCCTTCCAGGTGGACCTGCGCGGTCTCGTCGATCTGCTGTCCCACCACCTCTACTCCAGCCCCCGCGTCTACCTGCGCGAACTCCTGCAGAACGCGGTGGACGCGCTGACCGCCCGGCGCGGTCTCGAACCGGCCGCCTTCGCCGACGCCTTCGGTATCCGCCTCTTCGCCGACGGCTCGGTGGTGCGGGTCGAGGACGACGGTGTCGGTCTCACCGAGGCCGACGTGCACACCTTCCTCGCCACGATCGGCCGCAGCAGCAAGCGGGCCGGGGGAGCCCCCGCGGACGAGCCCGTCCCCGGCTGGGGCCCGATCGTCGAGCAACGCGCCGATTTCATCGGCCAGTTCGGCATCGGCCTGCTGTCCTGCTTCCTGGTCGCCGACGAGATCCACGTGCTGAGCCGCTCCGCCCGCACCCCCGACGCCCCCGCCGTGGAGTGGCGGGGGCGCGGCGACGGCAGCTACACCGTCCGCACCCTGCCCTCCTCCGCCCGGCCCCGCCCCGGCACCACCGTCACCCTGACCCCCCGCGCCGACGCGGGCGAGTGGACCCGTCCGGCGCAGGTGCACGCGCTGGCCCGGCACTTCGGCTCCCTGCTGCGCCACCCGGTGACCTTCGACGACGGCACGGGCGGTCCGGGCGCGGCCGTCAACCCGGAGCCCGCACCCTGGACGCGTGCGTACCCCACGCCGGGAGCCCGCTCCCGCGCGCTCGCCGCGTACGGCGAGGAGGTCTTCGGGTTCGTTCCGCTTGACACCATCGAACTCGACCTGCCGGCCGTCGGCCTGAAGGGCATCGCCTGCGTGCTCCCCGAGGCGGTACCGGCCGGGCGCCGCCACGGCCACCGCGTGCACGTCAAGGGCATGCTGCTGTCCGAGCAGGCGGAGGAGATCCTGCCCGAGTGGGCGTTCTTCGTCCGCTGCGTCATCGACGCCGAGAGCCTGCGCCCGACCGCGTCCCGCGAGTCCCTGTACGAGGACGACACCCTCGCCGCGGTCCGCGACGCCCTCGCCGACGGGCTGCGCTCGTGGATCGCCCGGACCGCCGCCAGCGACCCGGACCTCCTCGGCCGCTTCCTCCAGGCCCACCACCTGGCCGTGAAGTCGCTGGCGGTGCACGACGACGAGATCCTGCGGATGCTGCTGCCGTGGCTGCCGTTCGAGACCACCGACGGACACGCCACGCTGGACGAGTTCGCCCGCAGCCACCGCAGCGTGCTCGTGACGTCCAGCGTGGAGGAGTTCCGGCAGGTCGCCGCGATCGCGTCGGCCGCCGGCCTCGGCGTCGTCAACGGCGGCTACACCTACGACCGCGAACTGGTCCACCGGTTGCCGGAGATCAGGCCCGAGACCAGCGTCGCCGACCTGGACCCGGCGACGCTCACCGCCCACCTCGACCCGGTCGACCGGGAAACCGAACTGGCCGCCGCGGCCTACCTGGCGCTGGCCCGGGACGCCCTCGCCCTCTTCGACTGCGACGTCGCGCTGCGCACCTTCCAGCCCGCCTCCGCCCCCGCCCTCCTCCTCGACAACCGCGAGGCCCGGCACGAGCGCACCCGCTCCCAACTCGCCCGCGAGCAGCAGGGAGGCCTGTGGGGGGACATCCTCGGCCACCTGCGCCAGGAGGCGCCCCGGGCGCAGCTGATCCTCAACCAGCTCAACCCGCTGGTCCGTACGGCCGTCACCATCGACGAGCCCGAACTGGCCCGCACCAGCGCCGAAGCCCTCTACGGGCAGGCCGCGATGCTCTCCCGCCGCCCGCTCAGGCCCGCCGAGTCGAGCCTCATCAACCGCTCCTTCCTCGACCTTCTCGCCCACGCCCTCCGCAAGGACAGCTGACGATGCCGACCGCACCCCAGACCATCGACGAGCTGTACCAGGCGCTCCGGGAGAACGACCGGCGCCCCTACGGCCGCACCCGCACTGTCACGGCCGAGGAACTGGTCGACGCCGCAGAGCAGTTCGCCGACCCCCTGCCGCTCGTGCACACCCTCCTCGAACTGCACGAGGCGTACACCTACGGCTCCGAACCCAGGAAGTCGCCCGTCGCCTTCGCCCGCCTGCTCACCCTCTTCGACGAACAGCCCGACGTGTTCGACGAGCGCCTGCGGCACATGCTGTTCTGGCGGTTCAAGTGGGTGGCCAACGCCCTGCGCGCGCTGCCCGAGATACCCCTGGCCAGCCTGCGCCAGTGGCTGGCCGAGATGCGCGACCGGTACGAGAGGGCCGGCCTCGGCCTCCAGCCCTACTACGGCCAGGCGTACCAGCTCGCCGCACACCTGGGGGAGGACACCGCCGCCGCCTACGAGCTGTGGGCGTCCCGCACCCGCACCCGGCTCAGCGACTGCGAGGCCTGCGAGATCTGCGAGCGCGCGCTCCACCACCTCGCCGCCGGCGACGACGAGCGGGCACTGCGCACCTGGGAACCCGTGCTGGCGGGCAAGGAGTCCTGCCAGGAGGAGCCGGCCCGCTCCGTCTCGCACGCACTGCTCCCCCTGCTGCGCACCGGCCGTACCGACGAGGTCCGCGCGCTGCACCTCGCCGGCTACCGGGGCTGCCGCCGCAACCCGTCGATGTCCGGCGAGGTCGGCCGGCACCTGGAGTTCTGCGCGCTGACCGGCAACGAGGCGCGCGGCCTGGAACTGCTCGCCGAGAACCGCAACCTGTTCGACGACGTCGATTCACCGCTCGACCTGCTCAGCTTCCTCACCGGTGTGGAGGTGCTCCTGCAGCGCGTGGAGCTCCTCGGCCACGGCGAGCTGCCCGCCGCCGGATACGCGGGGCGCACCTGGACGGTGGCCGGCCTGCGCGCCGAGGTGCGCGGCCGCGCCGCCGACCTGGCCGCCCGCTTCGACGCCCGCAACGGCACCACGGCCCACACCGACCGGCGCAGGACCCGCCTCGACCGTGCCCCCCTCCTGGACGCGCTCGAACTGACCCTGCGCACCCGCAGCCTCGACGACGCGGCCCCGGCCGCCGCGCCCGCCGTCGCCGCGCCCGCTGCCGTCCCGCCGGCCGCCGCCGTCCCCGAGTCGCTGCCTGAACTCATCACCCGGGCAAGGGCGTTGGAGGAGCAGGGGCACCCGGACGCGGAGGCCTGCTGGGCCCGGCTGCGCACTCTCGTCGCCGCTCCCGACTACGTCCACCCCGACGATCCGGCCCTGGGGCCGCTCGGCCGACTGCGCGCGGACCTGCTGGACGACGAGGCGAGCCGAGCGGGCCGACGGGACCGGTTCGCCGAAGCGGCCGCCCTCCACGAGGAGGCCGCAGCCCTCTACGAGGAGGCGGGAGCGCCGGGCCACGCGGCCCTCGCCCGCGCCTGCGCCCTCCTCACCGCGGCCGAGGCCGCCGCGGAGCACGCCGACGGAACCGAGGCGAAGGCCGACGCGCTGACCAGCGCACACACGGCCCTCGTACGACTGCACGAGGAGACGCCCGGCCTCGCCCCCCACCTCGAGACCCGTGTGCTGCGGCTGCGGGCGACCGCGCTCGCCCTGCGTCTGCAGGAGTCGAGGAGCGAGGAGCAAATCGCGCCCGCCCTGGCCGAGGTGGAGCTGCTCCTCGCCACCGCGACCCGGCACGACATCGCCGGACAGGTCTCCGGCGCCCTCATGCTGCGGGCCAGTACGTACGCCCTCTCCGGAGACCTGCCCGCGGCGGCGGCGGAGATCGACGCACTCCTCGACCGGCTGAAGGCGGACGGCCCCGGCTGGCACCTGCCCCGCACGCTCGGCCTGCGCGCCCGGATCCGGCTCGGCATGGGGGACGCGCAGGCCGCCCACGAGGACCTGACGGAGAGCCTGCGCACTGCCGCCGACCTGCCTTCCGACACCGGCGACACCGCCCGCCTCCACGCCGACCTCGCCCAGGCCTGCATGCACCTGGGCCGGCCCGACGAGGCACTGCGGCACCTCACGCGCTCCGCAGAACTGGAACTGCGCGACGGCAGCCGCACCGACGCGTTCTGCACCTACAGCAACGTCGCCCAGCTCAGCCTCGACCAGGGCCGCGTCGAGGACTGCATCGCGCTGCTCGACTCCGTGCTGACCGAACCGGACGTCGCCGCCGGAGAGCTGGACGACCGGCTCGTCGCCCAACTGCGTCTGACCCGGGCCCGTGCGCTGCACGCGGGGGAGGACCTCAAGGCCGCCACCGCGGAGTTCGCCGCCCTCGCGGCCGAGTCGGCCGGCTGGGACGACGACCCCGGGAGCCACGCCATGATCGCCGCGGAGACCGCCGTGGCCCTCGCCGAGGGCGGCGAGTTCGGTCGAGCCCGCGAGGCCGCGGACCAGGCCCTCGCCGCGCATGCCCGGGCGCCGCGCTACGAGCAGCTCAGCAACTGCCTGCGCGAACTCGCCCGGCTCCAGGCCCAGCGGCAGGGACCCGAGGGCCTGACCGCCGCGCTCGCCTTCCTCACCGACGCGGGCCGGATCGCCGACGAGGCCCGTGCCGCGGAGTACCGGGCACGCGGTCGCTCCCTGGACACCGCCCTCGCCTACGAGTACGGACGGGTCAACGCCTACGCCCGCGAGTACGAGGCCGCCCTGACCGCTCTGGACCGTGCCCTCTCGCTGCTCGGCGAACCGGGTACCGACGCGGACCACGCCGGCGAATGGGCCGAGTGCATCCGCCTCGCGGCCGCCGTGGAGGGCATCTACCTGGAACGCCCCGCCCCGGCCCTGACCCGCCTCGCCGAGGCGGTCTCCACCCTCGAGGCCCTGGGCCACACCGAGGAGACCGAGCCGCTGACCTCCCTGGCGGCCCAACTGCGCGACAGGGACTGACGCGGTCGGCGCCGCCCCGTGCCCGGCCGGGCCGCGGTCCGGGACGCCGCCGAGCCGGACGCGCCTGGCACGCCGACCCGGACGCGCGTGCGCCGGGCGCGCGCCGCCGCGAGGCGCGCGCCCGGCAGTGGACCGAAAACGAGCCGTGGTTTGCTGCGGTGAGCCGGACGGCGGGCAGCGGACCACGGGCCGTCACAGCGCAGCCGGGCCACGGTCAGAGTGCATCCGGGCCACGGTCGAAGAGGCCGCTGCCCCGGACCGCGGCCGGCAGGAACGCCGGCAACCGCCGTCCCGGGCCGCGGGCTGCCGGGAAGTCGGGAAGCGCTGCCTCGCGCCGCCCGACCGCCGGGAAGCCGGTCAGACCCGGTCGAGGGACCGGTGCGGGCCCGCGGGGAGCTCCGCCTCGATCGCGTCACCGGGGCGGACCACGCCGCCCTCCCCGACGATGCACCGAGCGTACCCCGCGGCGCAGGGCCCCTGCTGCCGCGGCCGGCGTGGGCACCGGCCGGCGATCCGGTGCCGCCGCCGGACGCGTTCGCGGCGGAACCGCACGACCGACGGCTGGTGCCGAAGCCGCGACGGGCAGCGGCGGGTGCGGAGCCGGCCGGCGCGGCGGGCGCGGAGCCGCTTCCGACGGTGGGGGGCGCCGAGTTCCTTCCGACGGTGGGGGGTGCCGGAGCCCGGCACCCCCCACCGCTGCGGGCCTCTTCGTCGCCGCTGTCAGCAGCCCGCCCACAGGCGGGCCAGCTCCGCGGGGATCTGCGGGACGGCCGCGCATCCGCGCGGGTCGCGCGGGAGCCCGTCACTGGCCACGTAGGCCCACTGGCCGTCCTGGCTCCTGGTGAAGTACTTCATCGCGCCGCCGGCGTCCTGCAGTTGCACCTCCTCGCCCGGCGAGACCCCGGAGGTGGGATCGAACCGGGTGGCCGCGTAGGCGGTGTCGCCGCAGGTGCCGTAGAAGAAGCTGCCCTTCGCCGGGGCGATGTGGGTCAGGTTCTGCTGCGAGCGGCGGTAGGCCTCGGTGACGGCGTCCTTCACGGACTGCGGCACCACCAGTGACCGGCAGCGGTCGGCGGACCCGCCCGAGGGTGCGGCGGTGGTCGAGGGCGCGGGGGCGCCGGTCGAGCCCGTGGTCGGGCCGGTGGGCGTCGGCTTGCCGGTCGTCCCGCCCACCGTGGCGGACGCGGGCGGGGCGGTGGAGCCGGAGGGGCCCACCGCGACGAGCGCTCCGCCGCCGACGGCGGCGACCACGGCCACGGCAGCGGCGGCGGTGGCGTACCGGCGACGGCGCAGCAGCCGGTCGCCGCGGCTGCGGACGGCCTCGGCGGGACGGGGTGCGAGCCGGGCGGCGAACTCGGCGTCGCCTGCCCTGAGGATGGTCTCGAAGTCCTCAGTCACGGTGGAACACCTCCTTGTGGGTGGGGCCGAGAGCGTGGTTGCGCCCGTCGGCCGGGCGGCGGTCCGGCCCCGTGGCCCGGGCCGGCGCGGCGGCTCCCGCCGAGGCGGGGAGTCCGGCTTCCCCGGTCGTCTCCGTCAGGTGCGGTGCCATGGCCCGCCGGCCGCGCGAGAGCCGCGCCTTGACGGTCCCCGGCCGGGCGCCGGTCTCTCTCGCGATCTCCTCGACGGTGAGGCCGACCAGGTGGTGCAGCACGATCGCTCTTCGCTGCGGAGCGGGGATCCGGCGGAGCGCGGCCACCACCGCCACGTAGTCGACGCCGACCCCCGGGACGTCGTCGTCCGGACCGCGGCGCCGATGCGCGGCGAGCCGGTTCACCGCCTTGCGCCACACGCTCACCCGCAGGCGGTGGGCGACGGTGCGCACCCACGCTTCGGGATCGTCGTAGCGGGACACCTTCCCCCAGTTCTGCCAGGCTCGGGCGAAGGCCTCCTGGACCAGGTCCTCCGCCTCGGTACGGCTGCCTGTCATCGCGTACATCTGTCCGGTCAGGCGACGCACACTGCCGGCGTAGAAGGCGTCGAAGTCGTCTGCTTCGCGCACTGGACCCCCCTCGATCTCCTGGTTCTCCGGGTGCGAGGGCTGCGGCGGCGCCCTCTCGTCAACTGGTCACGCCCGACCCTGCGGGAGGGTTGCACGAAATCCGAACCGATGTCGCGCCCCGACCGCGGCGGTGGACGTCGCCGACCGCGCCGCACCCGGATCCCCGTGGCTACGCCGGTCCGACACCACCACGGCGGTCGTGACGGCGGCGGAACCTCGCCCGGTACTCCCGCGGCCGTTGCCCCGTGTGCCGGGTGAAGATGCCGCCGAACGTCCCGGCGTCGCGGTATCCGACCTCGGCCGCTATGGCCGCGACGGTCCGGTCGGTCGTCTCGAGCAGGTGCCGGGCCCGGCGCACCCGCGCCTTGTGGAGATAGGTGAGCGGCGACTCGCCCGCCTCGTCGCCGAAGCGCCGGAGCAGGGTGCGGGTGCTGACGTGGAACTCCCGCGCGAGCCCGGACAGGTCGTAGCGCGCCGCGATGTCCCGGTCCAGTCTGCGTTTGACGCCGAGGGAGAAATCCCCGCCCGCGGTGGGTACGAGTGCCGGCTCGACGTAGGGCGCCTGGGTGGAGCGCGCGTCGTCGACCAGGGCGATGCGCGCGGTGCTGCGGGCGACGCCGGGTCCGTCGTGCTGGCGGATCAGTTGGAGCGCGAAGTCGTACATGGCGCTGAAGGCCGCCGTGGTCGTCACTCCGCGGTCCGTCACGAACAGGGACTCCCGGAGCAGGCGCACGTCGGTGTACCGGCGGGCGAACCGGTCCGCGTACAGCCAGGACGTGGTGGCCCGGCGCCCGGCGAGCAGGCCCGCCTCGGCGAGCAGGTAGGCGCCGACGCAGATCGACACGACGGCGGTGCCCGAGGCCGCCTGCGCCCGGATCACCGCGGTCTCCGGTGCCAGCGCCGCGAGGGCCGCGTCCAGGCCGCCTGCGGGCGGCGGCTCGAAACCCGGCACGATCAGGACGTCCACGGGGCGCACGGCGCGGACGTCGAGGGACGAGCCGCCGGACGCGATCACCCGGAGCCGGGGCGAGACGACCGAGATCTCGTAGCCCGGCCGCGGCGTCCCGTTCGCCGCCGAGACATGCGAGGCCATGGCCAGGAGGTCGGGGACGCCGTACACCTCCGAGGCGAAGCAGCCGGGGAAGGCCAGCACACCGACCCGCAGGGGACTCGACGGACTCACAGGCACCCCCGGTATCTTCCGGCCCCCGTCGCACGGTTGGCGACATTACCCGGATACCAGGCGATCCCGCCGCTTCCGGGGACTGCGGGCACCTCGGCACCATCGTGCGCATGACGATCAAGAGAGACCGGCTGCGCGACGACCCCCTGGACGACTTCACCCGGCGAACCGTTGCGGTCGACGGCGTGGAGAAGACCGTGTACGTCATCGGGACGGGACCGGCCGTCGTCCTCATGCCGGAAATGCCCGGTATCAGTCCTGATGTCGCGCGTCTCGCGCGTTGGATGCGGGACGCGGGGTTCCGCATCTACCTGCCGTCACTCTTCGGTACCGACGGAGCCCGTCCGCTCACCGAGGCGGGCCGGGACGTGGTCCGGAGAGCGTGTGTGAGCGCCGAGTTCCGGGCGTTCGCCGGTGGCGGCACCAGCCCCGTCGTCGGATGGCTGCGCGGACTGGCCCGCATCGCGCACGCCGAGTGCGGCGGGCCGGGGGTCGGGGCGGTGGGGCTGTGCTTCACCGGGAACTTCGCCCTGGGCATGACGCTCGAGCCGGCCGTCGTCGCTCCCGTGGTCAACCACCCCTCGCTGCCGCTCGACAGCCCCGGTGAGCTGGAGATCGGCGAAGCGGACGCGGCCGCCGTCGCCGAGCGGGTGGAACGGGACCGGTTGACGGTGCTCGCCTACCGCTTCGAAGGCGACACCTGGTGCACGGGGCGGCGGTTCGCCGCGTACCGGGCGCTGCTCGGGGAGGCGTTCGACGGCCGCGTACTCGACGCCGGGGCCGCGCACCCGGATCCCCCGCCCTTCTTTCGCGATGTCGTCGGCTGCGCGCACAGCGTCGTGACGGCCCACCTCGTCGACCGGGAGGGCCATCCCACCGCGCGGGCCAGGGACGAGATCATCGCCTTCCTGGCCGAGCGGCTCGCCACGCGGCAGGCACCGCGGACCGGCGGGGCTCCGCCGCCCCACGGGGGTGGGTGAGGGGGCACCGCCCGCCGGCCCGGCAGCGGTCGCCGCCGACCGGGTGTCGCGCCTTCACCCGGTGGCAGCCTTCACCCGGTGGCAGCCGTCACCCGGCGCCGCCGCCCCGGCCGGTGCGCCGGTGCCACGGCGTCGTCCCGAGGCCCTCCGCCGGGCCCGTCCAGTGCTCCGAGAGCGGGCCCACGGACAGTCCGGCCGCCCGGCAGTCGGCCACGATGCCGGGCAGCGCGCCCAGCGCCGCCCGCCAGCAGCCGGGTGCGGACGCCCGGTCCGTGTCGTGCAGCAGCAGCGTGCCGCCGCCGCGCAGATCCGCGCCGATCGCCGCGCGAACCGACGCGGGCGTCGCGTCGGCCGTCCAGTCGCGGCCCCACGCGGTCCACAGCACCGGCCGCAGCCGGGCCCGGTGCGCGGCGGCCCAGCGTCCGGAGGTCAGGATGCCGTAGGGCGGCCGGTACCAGCGGGGGTACCGGCCGGTGGCGTCGAACACGGCGCGCGCCGCCCGGTCCACACCGCGGGCGTCGCGCACCGGGGCGGGCAGCCAGGGACGGTCGTGGCACCAGCCGTGCACCGCGACCTCGTGCCCGCGCCGGACGGTGTCCCGCAGCACCTCGGGGTGCCGCACCGCGGCCTCGCCCAGCACGAAGAACGTCGCCCGCACCCCGAGCCGCTCCAGGGCGTCGAGGAAGCAGGGCGTGGTGCGGGGGTCGGGCCCGTCGTCGAAGGTGAGCGCGACGTGATCGGGGCGGCCGGCGCCGGCCAGGCCGGGGAAGCAGCGCCCGCGCAGCCGGGGCAGCCAGGTGGCGGCGGGGACGATGTGCGCGGCGGCGACCACGGCGAACGGCAGCAGCCCGGCCGCCGCGCGACGGACGCTGCGACGGCCGACGGTCGACCGGGCGTGGTGGGGCATCGGTCTCCTTGCGAAGAGGTGGGCGGCGACCGGGGCTGAGGTGTGCGGTGGAGATCCGGGGCCGAGGTGCGCGGCGTCGGCCGGGGGGCGGCTGCGGCTGTGGCGGCGACCGGCGACCGGCGACCGGCGACCGGCGGCCGGTGGGCGGGGCCCGGCGGCCGGCGGGCGCGGGGCGCGGGGGCGCGGTGGTGCGGCGTTCCCGGCACGGCCTACGGGGAGGCGTGCGCCTGCGCCTCGCTCTCCGGGCCGTCCCGTGCCCGCGGGGCCGCGTCCCACTCGCCGCTCACCGACGGTGCGCGGGCCAGGCCGATACTGCCCAGGCCGATGAGGGCCGCGCCGATCACCTCGGGCAGCAGCCGTACCCCCAGCTCGACGCGCTCACCGAACAGTGCCCAGCCCAGCGCCACGCTGGTCAGCGCGTCACCGAGGGTCAGGGCCGGCTGGGAGGCGGTCAGCGAACCGGCCCGGAACGCGGCCTGCAGGAGCAGGAAGGCGACCGTCCCGGCGGCGGCGAACGCGTACGGCGGCCACTGCGACAGCACCGCCCCGAGGCCTTCCGGCAGCCGGCCGGTGACTTCCTTCAGCAGCGCGGCCGTCCCCGCGAACGACACCGCCGAGGCCAGGCCCAGCAGCGTGGCCCGCGGCGAACCGCGAACCGGCCTCGACACCGCGACGAGGGCGACGACGACGCCGAGCAGGGTCCCGCCCGCGGTCAGCCAGCTCCCCGCGGAGGCGGTGTCCCGGCCGGGCGAGGGCGCGGCGGAGCTCAGGAACAGCGCCATGCCCGCGGCCAGCGCCGCGAACGCCCACCAGGTGCGGCCGTCCGGACGCCGGTGGAAGACCAGACTGCCGATCACGAGGGTGAACAGCAGTTCGCTCGCCATCAGCGGCTGCACCAGCGACAGACTGCCCACCGACAGTGCCGAGCCCTGCAGCACCGTGGACACGATCAGCAGTCCGGCGCCCACGATCCAGTGCGGGCGCCGCAGCACGTTCCCCAGCCAGCGCAGAGCGGTGCGCAGGCCTCGCCCGCCGGTCGGCTCGTCCACGGCGGCCCGCCGCTGCAGGACGGAGGAGGAGGCGTTGGAGAGCGCGGCCAGCAGCGCCAGGACGACCGTGAGCGCCTTCACCGGCCGCTCCCCGTCCCGCCCGCGGCCGGGCGCACCGCGATGCTCATCCGAACGTCGCGGCCAGTCGCCGGTACAGTCCGGGCGCGACCCCGCGCACCCGCACGGGCAGCCGCAGCCAGCCGGGGACGTACACCTCGTCCCGGTTCCTGGCCACCGCGTCCCGGACCGCGTCCGCCACCCGCTCGGGCGGCACCGGCCTCGGCCTGGCCCGCCGGTACGGGACGCCGCGCCGCTCGAAGAACGGCGTGTCCACCACCCCGGGGACGACATGGCTGACGCGCACCCCGGTGCCCCGCAGTTCGTACCGCAGCGCGTCGGCGAACGCGGCGAGCGCCGCCTTAGCGGCCGAGTAGACCGCCTCCCCGCGCACCCCGACGGAACCCGCGAGGGAGCCGATGAGGACCACCCGGCCGGAGTGGGCGGCCACCATGTGCGGCAGCACCTGGCGGACCAGCCGGATCGTGGCCAGCAGGTCGACGTCGATCACCTGTTCTATCGCGGGCCGCGGCATGGTGGTGAAGTCCCCGGCCCAGCCGATGCCCGCCCCGGCCACCAGCAGGTCGATCCGGCCGGTGCCGGCCAGGGCGAAGTCCACCAGTTCCCGCTCGGCGCCCGGCCGGGTCAGGTCCGCGGGGAACGCCGAGCCCGGTGCCTGCTCGGCGATGTCCGCCAGCCGGCCGCGGTCCCGCCCGTTCAGCACCAGGCGCCAGCCGCCGTCCGCGGCCAGCCGACGTGCCACGGCCGCGCCGATACCCGAGGAGGCGCCGGTCACCAGCGCCGTCCCCGGACGGTCGGAGCCGGTCGCGGCGCGGTCAGCGGCGTCCGGCAGCGGTCCCGCCGCCGGACGTCGGGGTGCGGAGCGGGACGGGGCGTGCGACATGGCTGACCTCGACTGCGACGGCGAGCGACGGGAGTCGGCCCGACTGCGGACGCCTCCCGGCCTCGGACGGAACGAGTGGTCACGGAGTTTCCCGATCACATGCCACCAAACTAGGCGAAGATAGTTTGGACGGCGCGGCAGGCGTCAAACCGTCACCTTGTGCCCCTCTCCTCGCCGCCGTCCCGATCCTCCCGTTCGGGCGCCGCCCGCAGCCTCCTGATCGTCAGCGCGAGCATGGGCGCCGGACACGACACCGTGGCCGCCGAGCTCGCCCGGCGGGTACGGGCGCGGGGCCACCGGGCGGACGTGGTGGACCTGCTCCCGCTGCTGCCCTGCGGACTGGGCACCGGGCTGCGCGCCTTCTACCAGGCCTCGGTCCGGCATGTGCCGGTCCTGTACGCGGGGCTGTACCGCGCGTTTCTGCGCCCCGGCGCGGGGAGCCGTCCCAGCGGGGTGCCGCTGGCCCGGCTCGCCGCGGACCGGTTGACCGCGATCGTGGAGCGGACCCGCCCGGACGTGGTCGTCCCCGTGTTCCACCTGGCGGCCCAGCTCACCGGCGACCTGCGGCAGCGGGGGCGGCTGCGGGTGCCGAGCGCCGTCTTCCTGGTCGACTTCGCCGTCCACCGGCAATGGCTGCATCCCGGCAACGACCGCTATCTCTGCCTCACCGACGAGGCCGCCCGCGTCGTCTCCGAGGACCTCGGCACGCCGGCCGAGACGACCGGGCCGCTGGTCGCCCCCGAGTTCTTCCGTCCCGCTCCCGGCGCACCGCACTGGCGGGACGCCTTCGCGCGCCGTGCTCCCGGGCGGCCGCCGGTCCTGCTGTCGGCCGGAGCCTGGGGTGCCGCGTCCCGGCCGGCGGAGACCGCGCGGCTGCTGCGGGAGGCGGGTTTCCTCCCGGTGGTGCTGTGCGGCCGGAACCGGCGGCTGCTCGACCGCCTCTCCTCGGTGCCGGGCGTCCTCGCCCTGGGCTGGGTCGCCGACATGCCGGGGCTGATGGGTGCGGCGCGGGCGCTGCTGGACAACGCGGCCGGTCAGACCGCGGTGCAGGCGCTGGCTGCGGGGCTGCCCGTGGTGGCCTACCGGCCCCTGCCCGGGCACGGGGCCGAAGGGGCGCGCCGGATGGCGGAGCTGGGCGTCGCGGAGTATGCCGCCGACGCGGCGGCCCTGCGGGCGGCGCTGCACACGGTCGCGGCCGACGGCCCGCCACGGGAGCGCCTGGTGGCGCGTGGCCGGGCACTGTTCCGGGGGGACGTCTCGGCCCGGGTCCTCGAGCTGGCGGCCGGAGCACGGTACTGAGCGGCATGTCCGCCGGCCCCGACACACCCCCGCCCCCGCCCGGATGCCGGCCGCGCCCCCGGATGCCGGACCTGCCCCCGGATCCCGGCCGCACGCCGCGAGTTCTCACTCGCCGCGCTTCCGCCGCTCCAGGGGCCGCGGTACCAGCAGGGCGAGCGGCGGTGCTGCCGCGAGGACGACGGCCAGGCCGGCCAGCATCCCGTACAGCGGCGGGCCGGGGCGGGCCAGGCCGGAGGTGATCAGCAGCGCGGTCGCCGCGGCCGGCGGGTGGTCGGCGCCCAGTACGTGCAGCAGGAACAACGTCGCGCCCACCGCGAGGGCCTGCGCGCCGATCTGCCGGGGCGTCTCGTGGCCGGTGGCGGAGGTCGACGGGTGGTTCCACAGGCCGAAGGCGGCCAGGCAGGCCAGACCGGCCGCGACGGCGACGGCGTGAGCCCGCGCCGCGCTCCGCCAGCGGCTCGGCAGCGAGCCGGGACGGGCCAGCAGCAGGTAGGCGGTGGGGCCGACGGTGGTGGTCAGGACCACCCAGCCGATGTTCCGGCCGATGATGCCGAGCGCGGTCAGCAGCATGGCGGACAGCAGGAACAGGCGCGCGCCGTCGGCGACCCGGGCCCGCTGACTCCGGGCCCGCTGACTCCGGGCCCGCGGGCTCCTGCCGGTCACCGGTCCTCCTCCCGACACGTCACTTGCCGTCCCCGCGTGCCCGGTCGGTGCGGGTCAGCACGTGGTGATGGAGCACCCAGTGCCCGAACAGCGCCCCGCCGTAGACGACGAAGCCGACGCCGATGAGCCAGGACTCCACGACGAGCACGATGCCGACCGTGCCGTAGCTGATCGCCTGCTCGATGATGAGCGGGGTGAAGACCAGGTAGGAGAACCCCCTCAGGCCCACCAGGCCCACCATGGTGGCGATCGCGCCCGGCAGCAGGTTCAGCAGGCGGACCTGCTTTCCCAGCAGGAACCACTGCCCCCACCAGAAGAACAGGATCCCCGTCGCGCTCGACAGTGCGATCCGCTCCGGCCCGCCCAGCGCCGCCCGGGTCTGCACTTCCTGGTACAGGTACCCCGTCAGCACCGCGAGCCACACGGCCTGCCGCCACACCCGGTGCCAGGGGCCGGAGGGCAGGTGCCAGATCCGCTCGTAGCCGTTCTGGACGCTGCCGCCGAAGGACACGCCGAACACGGCGAGCGCGATGCCGCCCCAGACGCTGGTCGTACTCACGACCTCGGGCGGCGGGCTGATGATGTTCGTGAGCACCCGCTCGGAGCGACCGGAGAGCCCCATGCCGTCGGCGAGCCAGGCCGCGAAGCCGCCCCGGGCGAGCGGGTCGGCGGCCGCGACCACGATCAGCAGCGGCGCCAGGGTGACCAGGGCGAGGGTGGCGAAGCCCATGGCACGGTGCATCAGCTCCAGCTCGCGGCCCCGGCGGTAGAGCAGGTGGGAGTCCAGCCAGCGCACTGCGTGGCGCATCATGCGCACGATGCGGTTCACCAGGCGGACTCCTCACGCGGGGCACGCACAGCGGGCTCGGTGACCCGCGGCCGGCCCCTCGGAGGACACGGGCCGCGCGGGTGCGGCGGCGGACGCCTCGGCCGCGCTCACCGCGGCGGGCCGTCCGGGGCGCGGGGGCGACCGGAACGCGAGCGGGTCAGCAGCAGCGTACTTGCCAGTGCGAGAAGTACGAGCACCGAACCGGCGGCCGTTTCGTTGACCCGCATGACGCGCGTGGCGTCGTCGCCGCCGTAGCCGCCGAGGTAGGCGGTGAGGATCAGTCCGGCGCCGGCCACCGTCACCACCAGGTCCGAGACCCGGCCTCGGGGGTGGGCCAGACGGACCAGTGCGACGATGCTCACGACGACGCCCACACACGTCTCCACCAGGTGCGGAAGCCGGTAGGTGACCGGGTACGGCAGCAACCAGGGGGTGACGAGCAGCCAGACGCCGGTCAGCAGCATGAGCACCGTCAGCGGTTCCGCCCGAAGGGCCCCCGGCCGGACTCGGGTGCGCCTCCGGACCGGGGGTGAGGTGCCGTCGGTGAGGGGCTTCTGCATCATCCTTCTCGGTTAACCAGTACATCAGGGGTCATTCCGGCATTCGGGTGTCCCCGGTCTGCTCCGGGCCGCTGTCCGGGCTCGCCTCCCGCTCCGGGTTGCCGTCCGGGCTCGCCTCCCGCTCCGGGGTCGACTGCCGCTCCCGGTCCCGGTCGGCCTGCGCCGAGGCCAGCGCGGTCGCCACGTCCCGGGGGTAGGTGCGCAGCGCGAGCAGGGCCAGCAGTCCCGCCGCGGTCAGCGGCAGCAGGCACAGCAGGAAGGCCGCCTCCAGACCGCCGGTGGAGCCGCGCCCGCCGAACACCTGGGCGGACAGGTACCCGAACAGCAGCGGCGCGCTCGACTCCGCGCCCGCCCGCACCAGGGTGCGGGCCGCCTCGGACCTGCCCCACAGGCCCGGGGGCACGATGTCGAGGCGGGCCGCGTCCAGCGGCGGATTGGCCGCCGCCAGCAGACCCGCGCCGAGGGTCAGTGAGGGCAGCGCGGCCAGGGCGGAGGTCATCACGATGCCGGGCGCCATGACCGGCGCCACGGCCAGCAGCGCCACCGCCGGGACGAGGACCCGCCCGCCGGCGTGGCCGCGGCGCAGCACCGCGTCCGGCAGCCGTGCCCCCGCCATCAGGCCGGCCAGGATGCCGGCGCCGATCACGACGATCAGTCCGCTCGCGGTCGACTTGCTCACGCCGTAGTGGTGGGTCAGGTACAGCATGCCGAAGGAGCGGACGCCCGCGAAGAAGAAGTAGCCGAGCGCGGAGGCGACGATCATCAGGAGAACCGTGCGGATACCCAGGACGTAGCGGAAGGCCCGCCAGGCCGACATGCGCCGGGGGTCCTCGCGGAGCACCCGCTCCGGATCCGGTGCGCTGCCGGCGGCGCGCACCACCGCCTGGGCGGAGCCGCCCGCCGCGGAAAGGTCCTCCCGGTCCTCCCGGTCCTCCCGGTCCTCCCGGGTTTCCCGGGCCTCTCCGATGTCTCCCGCCCTCCGATCGTCGTGGCCTTCCGGACCGCGGTCCCGTCTGCTGCCCCGCCCGCCCCGGCTGTCGCCGAAGCCTCGCCTCCGCCCCCGCCCGTGGCCGTGTCCGTGTCCGTCGTCGTCGTGCCCGGCGCCGCGGGCGTCCCCGCCGTGTCCGGCGGGTGCCTCGCGGTCGTCGTCGCGCGGCAGCCGGTCCCCGCCGCCCCGGGCGGGCTCGGGAAGCCGGCTGAACAGCCATGCCAGTACGGTGCCGGGCAGGATGAGCCACCCGAACGACACCCGCCAGGACAGCAGCTCGGCGATGTTGGCGGAGACCACGTACCCCAGGCCGGTACCGAGGAGTTCCCCGGCCAGGATGTAGCCGTACAGCCGGGCCCGCTCCCGTGCCGGGAAGAAGTCGCCGACGAGGGAGGCCACCGCCGGTCCGGCGGTGGCGGTGACGACGCCGAGGCCGACTCGTGCCGCCAGCAGGAAGGGGTAGGAGCCGGCGGTGGCGGCGGCCAGCATCGCCGCCCCCCACAGCAGCATGCTGATGCTGAGCAGACGGGTGCGGTCGAACCGGTCGGTGAGCACGCCGGCGGGCAGAGTGGCCGCCGCGCCGGCCGCCGAGGTCGCGGAAACCAGCAGGCCGATGCCGGTGTGGCCGATGCCGAAGACCTGCTCCAGGCTGTCCGCGTTCACCGCCACCGTCGCCTTGTCGGCCCCGTCCAGCGCCACGGCCATGGAGAGCAGCGTGAGGGTGCGGAGCCGGGCTCGGCCGCCGACGGAGCGTTCGGCGGCACGGGCCACCGCTGCGGCGGCACCGGCCACCGGATTGCGCGCTCCGCCGCCGGGCGGGTGCCCCGCCGGGCGGCCGTGGTCCCGCTTCAGCGTGCTCACCTCCCGTGCGGGGGACCGGCACGCCGGTCCCCCGGGTCAGGGGCGGCGGCCGGGCCGGACCGCGGCCGCGGTCGCGCGCGGGGTCCGGGGCCGGTGGGAGACGTCGGGACGCGGCATGGACGTCTGCTTCCTCTTCCTCCGGGGTGCCGGTCGGACGAGCGCCGACCGGCGGAGCGCCGTGCGGCGGCGCATCGTCTGAGTGCCCCCGGGGGAGCGGTGTCGCACCTGCGGGTCCGCGATTTCCGGCACCCGGCGCCGAACACGTCCTCGACGGTGCCGCTCGGCGACCCGGCTCACGGACCTGCGGGGTCGTCGGGGGAACCCCGAGGTCCTGGGGAAGGTGACACCGCCGGCGGCGTCATTCGCGGGGGCGCATCAGTGCGGCGACGAACTTGTAGCGGGAGCCGCGGTACACCGAGCGGACCCACTCGACGGGTCTGCCCTCGGCGTCCCGTGAGTGCCGGGACAGCAGCAGCATCGGCAGCCCCACGTCCGTGGCGAGCAGCTGGGCCTCGCGGGGTGTCGCCAGCGAGGTCTCGATGGTCTCCTCGGCCTCGGCGAGCTGGACGCCGTACACCCTGGTCAGCGCGGCGTACAGCGAGGTGTACGTGTCGAGCTGCCCACGCAGGTCGGGGAAGCGCCGGGCGGACAGGTGGGTCGTCTCGATGGCCATCGGCTCGCCGCTGGCCAGCCGCAGCCGCTCGATGCGGAGCACCTTCCCGCCGACTCCGACGCCGAGCAGCGCCGCCAGTTTCGCGTCCGCGGGGACGTGGCCGATGCCGAGCATCTGCGAGGCGGGGTCGAGTCCCTGGGCCCGCATGTCCTCGGTGTGCGAGGTGAGCCGGAGGCTGCGGTACAGCTTCGGCCGTGCGACGAAGGTGCCCTTGCCCTGGATGCGGTCCAGTCTTCCCTCGCCCACCAGTTCCTGCAGGGCCTGCCGGACCGTGGTGCGCGAGGTGTCGAACCGGGTGGCGAGCAGCCGTTCCGCCGGCATCGGCGCGCCGGGCCGCAGCGCCGCCGAGATCTCCAGGATCTGCTGCTTGATGCGGTAGTACTTCGGCACTCGCGCAGTGCGCCCGAGCACCCTCGTGCCGTGGGCGCTGCTGACGTCGGTAGTCATGGCCTGCCTTCCCGGCTCTGTCGGCGGGTTCCCGTTATAACCCCCAACTGCCCTATGGTCTAGGCCAACTGGAGCGCGTGCGGGGCGGCGTCGCCGGAAGAGCGGACTGATGACTTTCTCATAACGGACGGGATTGGGCCGCGGGCGACCCTTGACACCCCCAAAGGTCTAGGCCAAGCTCCAGCGTACTGGTCTACACCACTAGTGGCCAGGTCCCCAGCCCCACGTACAGCAGCGACAGGCACCAGGCCACCGTCGACGGCGTGGGTCCGTGGCATCCCTGAGGAGGGTGGCGTGAAGCGCAAGCTCATAACCGCGATCGGAATCGCGAGCCTGATGGTGTCCGTGGCGGCATGCGGCAGCGACGACGGCAAGGACAGCACCAGCAAGGGTGCCGGGCCGGACAGCTTCAAGGGTCAGACGCTGCGGGTCTGGGTGATGACCGGCTCCGCCCCCGAGCAGTGGACCAAGGACCTTCAGGCCGCCTTCGAGCAGAAGACCGGCGCCAAGCTGAAGTTCGAGGAACAGCAGTGGGACGGCATCCAGCAGAAGATCACCACGTCCCTCTCGGAGTCCAACCCGCCGGACGTCCTGGAGGTCGGCAACACCCAGACCCCGGCGTACGCGGCCACCGGCGGCCTCGCCGACCTGAGTGACGTCAAGCAGGCGGTCGGCACCGACTGGACCCCGTCGGTCTCCCAGTCCTCGGTCTACGACGGCAAGCAGTACGCGGCCCCGTGGTACTTCGCCAACCGCGTCGTCATCTACAACAAGAAGATCTGGGCCCAGGCCGGCATCAAGGACACCCCGAAGACCCGGGACGAGTTCTTCAAGGACCTCGACGCCATCGGCAAGAAGACCGACGCCGAGCCGATCTACATGCCCGGTCAGAACTGGTACTTCTTCGACGGCCTGACCATCGGTCAGGGTGCCGACCTGGTGAAGAAGGAAGGCGACAAGTACGTCTCCAACCTGGACGACCCCAAGGTCGCCAAGGCCATGGAGATCTACAAGAAGTACGCCTCCTACTCCCAGGCCCCGAAGGACAAGGACGAGGCCAACCCGCAGCAGGCCGAGGTGTTCGCCAAGGGCAAGACCGGCGCCTTCATCGGCATGGGCTGGGAGGCCGGTACGGCGATCAAGGCCAACGCGGCCATCGAGAAGGACCTCGGCTACTTCACCATCCCCGGTGAGACGGCCGACAAGCCCGAGGGCGTCTTCCTCGGCGGCTCCAACCTCGCCGTCGCCCAGGGCAGCAAGCACAAGGAGCTCGCCAAGGAGTTCCTGAAGCTGGCCCTGTCCGACAAGTTCGAGGGCGAGCTGGCCAAGCTCAACGGCGTCATCCCGAACAAGAAGTCCCTGGAGAGCAACCTGCAGGGCAACGTGGTGGCCGAGGCCGCCGCCCCGGGCGCCGCGGTCGGCGGCACCACCCCGCTGATCCCCGAATGGGCCGCGGTCGAGAACGACCCGAACCCGATCAAGGCCTACATGACGGCCGTCCTCAAGGGCAAGACGCCCGCGGAGGCCGCCAAGCAGGTCGAGGGTGAGATCAACAAGCGCCTGGCCCAGCAGAACTGACGGACCGTGCCGGGGGCGCCGCAGCGCGGTCGCCCCCGGCCCGCTGGTGTCGTTCGCACAGCCGACGGCCACCGAAGTATTCGTACGGCCACGGAAGAAATGGCAACTCATGTCAGTGCAGACCGAAGGCACGGACACGGCCGGGGAGCCCGCTGTCCACACGGCCGGAACACCGGCCCCTTCGCGTGGTGACGCACGCGGGCCGGGCGGATCCGGCGCCCGCCGTGCCGCCGCCCCCTATCTGCTCCTGCTGCCCGCGCTGCTGGCCACCGCGGTCCTGCTCGGCTGGCCGCTGGTGAAGAACGGCATGCTGTCGTTCCAGAACCTCAACCCCCGGCAGCTCATCCAGCACCTCACCGAGTGGAACGGTTTCGACAACTACCAGCAGGTCGTGTCGTCCTCCGGCTTCTGGCACGTCGTCGAGCGCTCCATCATCGTCACCACGGTCAACGTGGTGCTCATCATGGTGTTCGGCACCCTGTGCGGCCTGCTGCTCGCCCGCCTGGGCAGGAAGATGCGGCTGGTGCTGATGCTGGCCCTGGTCCTCGCCTGGGCCATGCCCATCATCGCGGCCACCACCGTCTACCAGTGGCTGTTCGCGCAGCGCTTCGGTGTCGTCAACGCGGTCCTGGACGACCTCGGCTGGCACTCGATGGCCCACCACAACTGGCTCGGCACCCAGTTCTCCACCTTCGCCGTCATCACGCTGCTGCTCGTCTGGCAGTCCGTCCCCTTCGTGGCGATCAACCTCTACGCCGCCACCACGACCATCCCCAGGGAGCTCTACGAGGCCGCGTCCCTGGACGGCGCCGGCGCGTGGCAGAACTTCACCTCCGTCACCTTCCCCTTCCTGCGGCCCTTCCTCTACGCCACGACCTTCCTCGAGGTCATCTGGATCTTCAAGGCGTTCCCGCAGTTCTTCGCGATCAACCAGGGCGGCCCGGACCGGCTCACCGAGACACTGCCGATCTACGCCTTCGTCGAGGGCGTCGGCAACCAGCACTTCGGGGTCGGCGCGGCGATCTCCTTCCTGACCATCCTGGTCCTGCTCGTCATCACCTCGTACTACCTGCGCACGGTGCTCAAGCAAGAGGAGGACGAGCTGTGAAGCGCTCGATCTTCGGCCGCTTCTGGCCCAACGCGACGGCCGTCGTCCTGTGCGTGGCCTTCGCCTTCCCCGTCTACTGGATGTTCGCCACGGCCTTCAAGCCGACCGGCGACATCATCGCCGAGAACCCGGTCTGGTTCCCCACCGACTTCACCTTCGAGCACTTCAGCAAGGCGGTGAACGCCGACCACTTCTGGACCCTGGTCCGCAACTCCGTCACGGTCACCGCGCTCTCCGTGGTCTTCTCCATGGTCATCGCCCTGCTCGCGGCCTTCGCCCTGTCCCGGATGCGGTTCAAGGGCCGGCGCGGCATCATCGTGGTCTTCATGCTGGCGCAGATGGCGCCCTGGGAAGTCATGATCATCGCGATCTACATGCTGGTCCGCGACAGCGAGATGCTCAACAGCCTGGTCCCGCTCACCGTCTTCTACACGATGATGGTGCTGCCCCTGACCATCCTGACGCTCCGCGGCTACGTCGCCGCGGTGCCGAAGGAGCTGGAGGAGTCCGCCATGGTCGACGGGTGCACCCGGACGCAGGCGTTCATCCGGGTGATCTTCCCGCTGCTGGCGCCCGGTGTGATGGCCACCTCGCTGTTCGGGTTCATCACCGCCTGGAACGAGTACCCGCTGGTCCTCATCCTCAACAAGGACGTCGAGAAGCAGACGCTGCCGCTGTGGATCTCCCAGTTCCGCACCGCCTTCGGCGACGACTGGGGCGCCACCATGGCGGCCTCCTCGCTGTTCGCGCTGCCCATCCTGATCCTCTTCATCTTCCTGCAACGCAAGGCCGTCAGCGGACTCACCGAAGGCGCCGTGAAGGGATGACCGCCCGATGACCACACTCACCACCGGCGACGACATCCTCACCCGCGACGCGCTCGCCGTCCTCCAGCCCGGCTTCGCCGGCACCACCGCACCCGACTGGGTGCGCCGGAGGCTCGGCGAGGGCCTCGCCTCCGTCGCCCTCTTCGGCCGGAACGTGACCTCTCCCGAGCAGGTCGCCGCCCTCACCGCCGAACTGCGCGGGGAGCGGGACGACCTGCTGGTCGCCATCGACGAGGAGAGCGGCGACGTCACCCGGCTGGAGGTGCGCACCGGCTCCTCCTTCCCCGGCAACCACGCCCTCGGCGCCGTCGACGACCCGGCCCTCACCCGGTCCGTCGCCCGCGAGCTCGGCCGCCGCCTCGCCGACTGCGGCGTCAACTTCAACTGGGCGCCCTCCGCCGACGTCAACGCCGACCCGGACAACCCGGTCATCGGCGTGCGCTCGTTCGGCGCCGACACCCGGCTGGTCGCCCGGCACACCGCCGCCTACGTCCAGGGCCTGCAGTCCACCGGCGTCGCAGCCTGCACCAAGCACTTCCCCGGGCACGGCGACACCAACGTCGACTCGCACCACGCCGTACCGCGCATCGACGTCGACGCCGACACGCTGCACGCCCGGGAACTGGTGCCCTTCCGCGCCGCCATCGAGGCCGGCACCCGCGCCGTGATGAGCGCGCACATCCTGGTGCCCGCCCTGGACCAGCACCGCCCCGGCACCCTGTCCCACCGCGTCCTGACCGAACTGCTGCGCGGCGAAATGGGCTACGACGGGGTCATCGTCACCGACGGCATGGAGATGCGGGCCATCTCCGACACCTACGGACTGGAGAACGGCGTCGTCCTCGCGATCGCCGCCGGAGCCGACGCGATCTGCGTCGGCGGCGGCCTGTGCGACGAGGGCACCGTGCTGAAGCTGCGCGACGCGCTCGTCGCCGCAGTCCGCTCCGGCGAACTCCCCGAGGAACGCCTCGCGGACGCCGCCGCCCGGGTCCGCGGGCTGGCCCGCTGGGCCGCCGAGGCGCGCGGCGGCGACCGGGCGCGGATCACACCGGAGCCGGAGATCGGGCTGGTCGCGGCGCGCCGCGCGCTGACCGTCACCCGCCCGCAGGACGCGCCGCCGGTCTCCGGGCCGGTGTACGTCGCGACCTTCAGCCCCGTCGCCAACATCGCCGTCGGCGACGAGACCCCGTGGGGTGTCGGCGCCGAACTGGAGCGGCTGCTGCCCGGCACCCGCACCGGCTCCTTCACCGGCGACGGAGCCGGCCGCGAGGCCCTGGCCGCCGCGGACGGCCGCCGCATCGTCGCGGTCGTCCGCGACGAGCACCGCCACCCGTGGATGCGCCGCGCCCTGGACACGCTGCTCGCGGCCCGGCCCGACACCGTCGTGGTCGAGATGGGCGTCCCGCAGTCCGCACCGCGCGGCGCCGCGTACCTCGCCACCCACGGCGCCGCCCGGGTGTGCGCGCTCGCGGCGGCGGAGCACATCGCCGCGGGCTGACACCCCCGCGCGGCGGACGACGAGCGGCCCTCCGCCGGTACCCAGGGCACCGGCGGAGGTACCGGCGGACGACCCTCGCCGACACGATCACCACCGTCCGCGGCCCGATCCGCCGGGCACGCACCCTCACCACCGTCCGTGGCCCGATCCGCCGCGCACGGACGGCCTGGGCTGCCGGGCACGGACCCCTCACCGCCGGGACGACCGGCCGAACCGCCGTCCACGAGGGCCGGCCCGCCTCCGAGAGGGCGCGTGTGCCTCCGAGGGCGCGCCTGCCGCCGCGAGCTCCTACGCGCGCTCGGGCTTGCGCGCCTCGACGAGGGTCCTGGAGGAGTGGGCGAGGAAGGGGCCCTCGGCCTCGATCTTCTCGTGCAGCTCGCGCAGGCGGCCGCGGTACCGCTCGACGGTGAAGCCGGGCACCGTCCAGATCACCTTGCGCAGGAAGTAGATCACGGCGCCGACGTCGAAGAACTCCATCCTCAGCCGTTCCGCGCGCACGCCGACGATCTCCAGGCCGGCGGCCTTCGCCGCCGCGCTCTCGTCGTCGGGGTGCCGAGTCCGGCTCGCCTCGGGCTGCGGCCCCAGGAAGTACTCCACCAGCTCCCACACGCTGGAGTGCCCGACGTGCTGGGCGAAGTACGTCCCACCCGGCCGCAGCACGCGCGCGATCTCCGGCCACCACACCGTCGCGGGATGCCGGCTGGTCACCAGCTCGAACGCCTCGTCGGCGAACGGCAGCGGCGGCTCGTCCGGGGTGGCGACGACCACCACCCCGCGCGGGTGCAGCAGCCTGGTCGCCCTGTCCACGTTCGGCGGCCAGGACTCCGTCGCGGCCATCACGGTGGGCAGCTTCTCCGCCCCGGCGAGGACCTCACCGCCACCGGTCTGGACGTCGAGCGCCGCCGACACCGCGGCCAGCCGCCGCCCCATCGCCCGCTGATAGCCCCACGACGGGCGTTCCTCGGTCGCCCGGCCGTCCAGCCAGGAGAAGTCCCAACCCTCCACGGAGACCGACTCGGCTTCGGCGACAAGCTCTTCGAAAGGACGTGGCATCCCCACATCATCGCGCCCCGGTCCACCCGTACGCGCGCGGATTTCCGCTGCGGCCGCCGGCCGGCGCTGACCGGAACGGCGTACGGAAGCGGTTGAACCGCTGCCTCGTGAGGGGCACGCCACCCGTTCGGCCGCCGCCCCGCTGCCCCGCCGCCCCGCCGTGGCGGGGCAGCGCGCCTCAGGCCTCGCCTTCGGCGACGGGCGCCCAGCGGATCCGCTGAGCGCAGAGGGAGACCAGGCCCGCCGAGGCGGCCACCACCCCCATGCCCCACGCCAGGCTGCTGCCGCCGGCGACGAAACCGATCACCGCCGGGCCCGCGAGCAGCCCCGTCGTGCCCATCGCCGCGACGAGCGCCAGCGCCTCGGCGCCCTGCCGCGCCGCGGCGACGTACACGCACGGCGTCACCGCGGCGATGCCCAGCCCCACGCAGGCGAAGCCGACCAGCGCCGGCACCACCCCGCCGGCCAGCAGGCCCAGCGCCAGGCCCGCGGCGGCGAGCGCGCTGCCCGCCCGCACGACCCGGCCGTCGCCCCACCGGCTGCGCACGCCGTCCGCGACCAGCCGGGCCAGCACCATCATCACGGACACCACCGCGATGCCCAGCGGCGCCACCTTCGCCGTCGCCTCGGCGACGTCCCGCAGGTAGAGCGCGGACCAGTCGTTCATGGCGCCCTCGGTGACGGTGCCGAACACCATGGCCGCCCCCATCCACAGCGTCAGGGCGGACGGCCGTACGAGGCGGCGGCGCCGGTCGGCGGGCTGCTCGACCGGCCGCTGATCCTCCGTCAGCAGCCCTCCGCGGGCGAGGCCGACCAGCAGCAACAGCACCGCGGCGGCGATCCCGAAGTGCGCGGAGAGCGCCGTCGTGAACGAGTTCACCCCGGACGCCAGCAGTGCGGCGGCGAGCGAGCCGGCACTGAACGTGGCGTGCAGCCGGGCCATGGTGGTGCGCCCGTACACCTCCTCCAGCGCGGCGCCCTGCGCGTTCATCGCGACGTTGAGGCACCCCACGGCGACCCCGTCGCAGCAGGCGACCAGCAGCGCCACCGGGTAGTCGGGGGCCGCGCCGAGGGCGAGCAGCAGGACGGCCAGGCAGAGCGCCGACAGCAGGGACAGCCGGCGTGAGCCGAGCCGTCTCATCAGGGCACTGACGAGGGGGAAGGAGACGGCGGCCCCCGCGCCGCAGGCCGTCAGCAGCAGGCCCACGTCCGCCTCGGACAGTCCCAGCCCGGTCCGCAGCGTCGGAAGCCGCGCCGCCCAGGTGGCGTACTGGAAGCCCAGGAAGCAGAACAGGGCGGCGACCGCGAGCTGGGCACGGCGGAAGTCGTCGCGGACGGGCGTCGCGGGAATCAAGGCACTCCTGGGGTCGGTGTCGCCTGGGACATGTACTGGGCGTGGTCTCCGTAGCCGGGACAGACCTCGACCTCCGGGTGCGCGGAGAACCCGCGGGCGGACCAGAACGCGGCACTGCGGCCGACGGCGACCAGGGAGATCCGCTCGTAGCCGCGTGCCGCGGCCGTCCGCGTCAGCCGGGCCAGCAGCCTGCCGGCGAGTCCCTGCCCGCGGTGCCGCTCGGCGACGACCACGTCGTGCAGATGCAGGTTGCGGGAGCGGAACCCCCGCTCCTCGGGGCGTTCCGGGTCCGGGTAGCGCGAGGGAGGGTAGGGAAGCGCCAGCAGATACCCGGCGACCTGCCGGTCGCGGTCCAGTACGAAGCAGGTCTCCGGTGAGGCGGCGGCCCGGGACCGCAGCGCGTCCGGGCCCTCGGACAGCCCGCTGCCCGCGTAGGCGCGCGCCTCCAGCGCGGTGACGGACGGCCAGTCCTCCTCGGCGAGGTGCCGTACCCGTACGGTGCCGTCCACGGGTCAGTCCCCTCCGACGAGTGCGACGGGCAGCGGGCTGAACCCGTTGAAGCCCTGCGTCATGTAGCTCAGGGCGTAGGCGCCGCAGGACAGCACCCACACCGGGTCGCCGGACGCCGCCGTGCGGGGCACCCGCACCGGGTGCCGGTGGTGGGCGTAGGCGTCGTCGCCGTCGCAGGTGGGGCCGGCCACGACCGCGGGGACCAGCTCGGCGCCCGGGCCGGCGGCGGGGAACTCCAGCCGGTAGCGCATGTCGTCCATCTCGTACAGGCCGTTGAACTTCCCGCAGCTCAGGTACAGCCAGTGCTCCCGCACGCCGTCCGGCTGGCGGCGCAGGGTCAGCCGCGACACGTGGGCGCGCACCGCGCCGTGGTCGGCCACCAGGTGCCGGCCCGGCTCCATGAGGAAGGCCGGTGCGTGCCCGGCGACCTCCGCCAGGCGCTCCGTCCCCTCCCGGATCGCGGCGAAGATCTTGTCCAGCGGAGGGTCGAGCGGCCGGCCCCGGGCGTCGAGGCAGCCCAGCGCGGGCAGACCGCCGCCCAGGTTGACGTGGTCGACGCGGATGCCGCGGTGCCCCAGCGCCTCGATCACGTCGGCGAGGGAGTCGAAGGCGCCGTGCCAGGCCTCCGAGGTCATCTGCTGCGACCCGACGTGCACGGACAGCCCCGAGGGAACCAGCCCCAGCGTCCTCGCCGAGTCCAGCACCCGTACCGCGTCCGAGGCGGAGCAGCCGAACTTGCGGCTGAGCCCCCACAGCGCGCCCACCCCGTCCGTGGCCACCCGGCAGAACACCCGCGAACCGGGCGCGTGGGCGGCGACGGCGGCGACGTCCTGCACGCTGTCGGTGGCGAAGTGCCGGACGCCTAGCCGGAAGGCCTCCGCGATGTTCCGGTCGGACTTCACGGTGTTGCCGTAGTGGATCCGCTCCATCGGCACTCCGGTCCGCAGGGCCAGTGCGATCTCCCGGGGGCTCGCCGCGTCGAACCCCGCGCCGGCGGTCGCCAGGGAACGGAGCACCCCCTCCTCCGGGCAGGCCTTCACCGCGAACCGCACCGCCACGGAGGGCAGTTCGCGTCGCAGCGCGGTGTACTGCCGCCGGATGCCGGCGAGGTCGTAGATGATCCGGTCGTCGTCGGCGGCCGCCAGCGCCCGCCGCAGCGCCGCGCTCATGCGGCGCCCCGGCTCGCCCGGGTCAGCGCGTCCCAGTCCTCGATCAGCAGGGCGAAGTCCTCCATGTCCCGCTGCGCCTCGTCCAGCAGGCGTCCCCGGCGTTCCGCGAGCAGCTCGGTGAACCGCCCGTACCGGCCGCCCAGCCTGCGGTAGCAGCCCGTCAGCAGGTCCAGCCGCCGCTCGTTCTCGGCCCGGTCCAGGCGCGTGCTGTCCCGGACCAGCCGGGCGACCTCCGCCGGTCTGACCTGCTGCGCCCCGTCCAGCAGCGCGGCCCCCGCCTCCGCCATCCGGTCGTAGACGGCGTTCAGGTACAGCATCGACAGGAAGAACTTGGTGAGCCGGGTCTGGTAGGCGGTGAACCCGGAGTCCGTCCGCCGCTCGGGCGTGTAGTAGTTGACGATGTGGCGGTTGTGCAGCAGTCCCGGCAGTCCGGCGTCGTGCACCAGGTGCAGCAGGAAGTAGTCGCTGCCGATGGTGTCCGTGGCCGGCGGCAGCGGCACCCGCTCGTACACCTCCCGGTGCAGGCTGATGTTGCACATGTCCACCCGCATCGGGTCGACCGGGCCCAGCGTGGTGAGGTCGCCGGTGAACGGCTCGTTCCCGGCCCCGCGGAAGGACTCCGCGACCAGGTCCCGTTTGAGTTCCTCCGGCCAGTCCAGCGGCGCCCACAGGCTGACCACGTCGTGGTAGACGTCCGGGTCGAGTCGCTGGATCCCACCGATGTCCACGGACAGTTCGCCGACGAACGACCCGCCCGCCAGCACCACCCGCCGCTCGGCCCGGGACGCGTCGAGCACCGTGCGGGACACGTCGCCCGCCGCGTCCCGCGCCCGTCGACCGAGGGCCGCCAGTTCCTGGTGGACCGGGAACACCGGCCGGCCGTCGCGCACCTGGTAGCGGCTGTCGGAGTCCCTGCGGTGCACCGAGTCGCAGCCCAGCGCGGCGGCGTACAGGAAGGCGCGGTTGGTGCAGGCGCCGTAGGAGACGCCGGACGGCAGCATCAGGTCGAGCAGCAGCTCCGGTTCGACGGCGCCGGACCGCTCGATCACCCGGCGCAGGAAGGCGCGTTGCGCGGTCTCGTCCAGGTGGTGCACCTGCACCCCGGGCGCGCGGCGCTCGGCGGCGAGCACCTCGGCGTGCGCTGCCCGGGCGCGCGGGTCGGCCGAGTCCAGGATCAGCAGGTGCACCTGCACGCCGAAGTGCCGGGCCGCGTGGTCGGCCTCCGCGCCGATCGCGGAGACGGTGGCGGCGCACTCCCGGTTCGTGGGCAGGGTCAGGCAGACGGAGCGCATGCCAGGTCCTCACGGGTCGGTTCGGCGGTCCTGTCCGTGCGCCAGGACGCCAGTCCCAGCAGCCGCTCGCCGAGCGGGGTCAGCTCGGCCGGTCCGTATCTGAGGGATTCGGGCCGGCGGGCGTCGCCGACCAGGGTCGGGTTCCAGTCCGGGGTGGTGAGGTGGCGCCAGGAGTCGATCCGGGACCGCCGCAGCCCGTCGTGGCCCTCCAGCGCGGGCATCATGGCGAGGTACTGCACCGCGCGCACCGCGCCGTGCGAGGTGTTGCGGGCCACGCCGTGCGCCAGCAGCCCGTTGAAGATCAGCAGGTCGCCCGCCCGGAGCCGGGGGCGCACCACGGGGTACTCGGACCGGTCGACGGCGGGGCGCACCGGGTCCCGGCCGGCGGGCTGGGCGACCCGCCACGCGTCGAAGTCGCGGAAGAGTTCGGGGCAGCACTGGAACCCGCCGGTGTCGGGTGCGGTGTCGTTGAGCGCGATGATGCCCTGCACCCGCTGCGGAGGCACGGTGAGGGTGCTGTCCACGTCCCAGTGCAGCTCGATGTCGAAGCCCTCGTCGGTGGGTGCGACGAGGGCGCGGTCGCGGTCCCGGACGTTGGGCGGGTTGAGGTTGAGCCGGTCCAGGGTGACCCACAGCTCCTCGCAGTCCCACACGTCGACGAAGGCGTCGTAGACCCGCTGCGCCTGCCGGCTGTCCCACAGGAGCTGGTGGTGGTAGGCCTCCACGAACCCGTACACGTGCAGGTCGCGTTCCAGGTCGGAGCGGAACTCCCGCTCTCCGTACCAGGTTTCGGGACGGTCCGGGTCGAGGCCCTGGAAGTCCCAGGTGAACTCCAGCAGCCGCCGCGCCGCACTCCGGGGTATCGCCTCCGGCACCACGACGTAGCCGTACGTCTGCCAGGAGGCGAAGTCCTCCTCGGACAGCACGCGCAGCGGCCGCGACTTCGTCAGGTCGCGCAGGGGTGTCGGGGCGAGGTACGACTCGCCGTCGGCGCTGAAGTAGGGGCGTTCGGAGGGTGCTCGGTGGAGGTACGGCGAGGGATGGGGGGTCGGCATGCTTTCACTCCGGGGATCGAAGACGGGGTGCGCCGGTGGGGCGATGCCGGGGCCGCGCGCCGCGTCGTGCGTGGTCAGGGCACGTGTTCGGAATCCGCTGTGGTATAGGCCAATGAGAGTATTGGCCTATACCAATTGGTGTGTCAAGCGTGAACCGGCGAGTCCGGTGATGAGGAGGACGAGGAAGCGCTCACCGTGACAAGTGAGTTGACGAAGCGTGAGCCGCGGGCGAAGCCCGGACTGCCGCCCGCCGAAAAATCCCGGGTGTACGACGGCGCGGACCGCCATCATGGACCCTCCCACCCCCGCCCGGGGGCGGCCGCACCACCTCGGGGGGACCTGTGACCGCGACCAACATCCTGCTCTCGGGCGTGGTCGGCTCGACCGCCTACGGCCTCGCCCACGCCGACTCGGACATCGACCGGCTCGGCCTGTTCGCCTCGCCCACCGAGGAACTCCACGGACTGCACCGGCCCCAGGAGTCCCACGTCAGCACCGCCCCGGACCGCACCCTGCACGAGGCCGCCAAGTGGTGCCGGCTGGCACTGCAGGGCAACCCCACCGTGACCGAACTCGTCTGGCTCCCCGAGGAGCTGTACGAGGTCCGCACCCCCCTCGGTGACGAACTCATCGGCATCCGCCGGTCCTTCCTCTCCGCGCCCCGCGTCCGCAACGCCTACCTGGGCTACGCCACCCAGCAGTTCCGCAAGCTGCTCGGCCGCGACGACGGCACGTTCTCCTCCGGCGTCCGCCACCGCACCGCCAAACACGCCCGCCACCTCAAACGGCTGTGCACCCAGGGCCTCGAGCTGTACGCCACCGGCCGGCTCACCCTCCGGGTCGACGACCCCGGCGCCTACCACCGCTTCGGCGAGCAGGCCGCCGCCGACCCCCGGTCCGCCGAGCCGCTGCTGCGCCGCTTCGAGGACGCCTTCGCCGGCACGCCGAGCGCGCTGCCGGACCGTCCCGACGAGTCGGCCGCCGAGGCATGGCTGCGGCGGGTCCGCCGCCGCTTCTACACCGGCTGAGCGGCCGGGACCCGTCCGGGCGCCGGTGCGCGCAGCCGCGCGGCCCGAGCTGCTGCCACCCGCGCTGCCGGGCAACACTCACCCACGCCTGCCGCCGCGGTCAGGACCAGGCGGCCCCGATACCAGCGCGACGACTCCTCGAGCATGGCCGTGCCGTCGCATCCGGCGGCCCACGAGAACCTCCCGGCCTCCGAGGGCATCGCGTGTGTCGGCGCCGGTGGGCACGGTGGCGGGGCGTGCCGCCGACCGGTCACGGTTCAGGGGGCTGACTCTCCCGCGCGCCCGGGATGCGGGTCGCCCTGGCGGCGAGGGCGAGGAGCCGGTGGTCCTGGTGGGGGCGGGCGACGAGTTGGAGTCCGACGGGTGCCCCCTGCGCCGTCACCCCTGCCGGCAGGCTCAGCGCTGGATGCCCACTGAGGTTGAACGCCCAGGTCAGAGCGACGCTCATGCGCCGTCCCGGTCCGTCGTGACCGTGGGGCGGGTGGGGAGTGGTCGGGGTCAGGATGAGTTCGGCGTGCCGGAAGCATGCGTTTAGGCGCGCTTGGTTGAGGCGTGCGATGTCGCTGCCGGGGCGGGAGGACGGGGACCGGGCCGCTGTGCGCAGGGCAGTCCAGGCGGGGGCCGGGTCGTGGAGTGTGAGGTCGGCGCGTTCGTCCAGGGTGACGAGTCCGGCGGCGGCGAGCCGTTCCGCGGTCCGACGAGCGGTGGCGGCGACGGAGGCGTCGGTGTCGGCGTATCCCAGGGTGGGCGACCAGACCGCCGTCAGGGGATACGTGTCGTGCGGCGCGGCAGCCGGGGACGTGTCTACCGCTGCGAGATAGGCGGCCGCGTCCGACGGGTCGCGGACCAGGACGCCGGGCGAGTTCAGGCCCGCGCGGTCGCGGGCGGGGAGCCGGCCGTTCGTGGGCTTGAAGCCGACGACGCCGCACCAGGCCGCGGGGATGCGCACCGATCCGGCACCGTCGGATCCACTCGACAGGGGAACCAGGCCGGCGGCGACCGCGGCCGCCGAGCCCGCGGAGGAGCCGCCGGGCGACCAGGCCGGGTCGAGCGGGTTGAGGGTGCGGCCCCGGGATGTCACCCCGTAGGTCTGCCAGCCCGGGCCGGGGCGGGGCACCGAGGTGGCGCCCAGCGGCACGCAACCGGCCGCCGCCAGCCGGGTGTTCTGGTAGGAGCCGGGGCCTTCGCCGGCCTTCACACCGATCGGCACACCCGCCAGCGGCAGGCGCGCTCCACGGCCGAGCCGTGCGTCGACGTCGGCGGCGCGCGGCAGCGCCTGCTCCGCCCACACCTCGGTGAACGCGCGCAACTCCGGGTCGAGGGCGTCGATTCGGGCCAGAGCGGCCATGGCGACATCGACGGCCGTCTCCTGCCCGCGCCGCACCAGGCCGGCGATGTCCAGGGCGGACAGGGCGGCGTACTCGATGGGACTGATCACCGGTCCTCCCCCTCGCGCGCCGAGCCGCTGATCCGGTGGCTGCG